>JBKPKF010000201.1:0-2074 GCA_046730995.1 Pseudomonadota bacterium | reverse complement strand
GGATAACGATGAACACTTCTCTCGTGATTGGGATCGTGGCCGTGGTCCTGGTTCTCGCGGTGGTCGCGGTGTTCGCGGCCCGGCGCCGCCGGACTGAACATCTCAAAGAGCATTTCGGACGCGAATACGAGCATGCGCTCGATGTCTCCGGCGATCGAGGCAAGGCCGAGGCCGAACTCGCGGAGCGCGAAAAGCGGGTCGAAAAGCTTGAACTCCGACCGCTCGACCAAGCCGAGCGCGACGACTTCACCAACCGCTGGCGCGAAGTCCAGGCGCGCTTCGTCGACGATCCACCGCGGGCAGTGGCCTTTGCCGACGCCTTGCTTGGCGAAGTGATGAAGGCGCGCGGCTACCCCGTGGAGGATTTTGAACAGCGGGTCGGCGATATCTCAGTCGACCATCCGAAGGTTGTCGAACATTATCGGGCAGGGCACGATATTGCCGTCCGGCACCAGCAGGGTAAGGCCGGCACAGAGGAATTACGGCAGGCGCTCATCCACTATCGCGCCTTATTCGATGAGCTCGCCGCAACGGAAGCATCGAGCGAGCCCGCGCGGGAGCCGGCGCACTGAAGCATGAAGTCCAAACTACTGGGCGGCAGGCGGCAGGGGGTTGGGCACCTCGCTGTTGGCGACCGTGCTTTCCAGCTCGACGATGTCGGCTTCGACTTCTTCCGCCATCTTTAGGAGGACGGTCGCGGCGCGGTTGTCGGTGAGCGCCGCCGCAAGCCGTCGGCACTGCTCGGCACGAGCGCGCATGTTGGCGATCACAGACGTGTCCTCTTGCGCCACAACGCCTCAAGTCACCTGGGTTAATACAGTTCCGTAAGTTTCGGGGCAAAAAGCGGATTTTTGCGATGATGTGGCCGAGCAGCCACGGCTCCTGCCTGCGCTGTGCCGGGCCGGGACACGCCCGATTCGCCGATTGCGACCACTAAGCTGCGCGTGGGACCCTAAGACGCCGGCTTGCTTACCCCTTTGCAAGTCGAGTGCGGTTAGGGGCCGCGCAAGATCCCTGAGTAAGGAGGCCCGCCGGCCTGTTCACTGTCGGCGGGCCTCTTCGTCCCAGCCATTCACCTCCCAGACAGCAACGCACGACGAACTGCCGTTAATCGGCGACGAATGCCGACCCGCTGCGCGGCATCCAATCGTTTTTATGGCGAAGGCTTCTCGAACAAAGGAGGCAAGCCATGTTTATGAAGAAAATCCTGATCGGAGGTGCTGGCTTGGCGGCGCTCGCAGCTGCGACCCCGTCGGCCGCGCAGTATTATGGCTACAGCCAGTACGGCTACAGCCCCTATGGCTATAGCACCATGAACACGAATGCCGCCGCGCAGCAGTGTACTGCGGCCGTCCAGAACCGGCTTTACGCCCGCACGACGAATGGCGTCGGCGGAATCCTCGGCTCGATCTTCGGGCTGAGCAGCGGCGCGAACGCTCGAGTTCTCAGCGTCACTCGAGTGGTTCCGACCAGCATGGGAGTCCGAGTCCGTGGCCTCGCGAGCAGCGGCCGCGTCGCCTATAACGGCTATGGTCCGTATGGCGTCGGCGCCTATGGCGGGCTCGGCTACGGCTACAGTCAGGCCGCCGACCTGTCGTTCAAGTGCGACGTCGACTATCGCGGCTATATCCGCGACATCGACATCAATCGCAGGTAACGGCCGATTGGTTTCAAATAGGAAGAGCGCCGGGCAACCCCGGCGCTCTTTTTATGCGCCCGCCGTTCGACGGTCGACGTACCAGGGCCGGAGCATCGTCGGCTCCTCGCGGCGTTCTTTCTTCGGAGCGAGGCGGGTGAGATCGAACTCCTCGCCGAACTGGACTCCGAATTTGCCTGATTGCGCCCAGCGCACAACGCCTTGAATCGGACCCACTCCGACGATGTCGATGGTAAGCTGGAATCCCGGCGCCACAGCCACCGGACAATCGACGAGTGCGCCCATCGAGCTGATGTTCCTCAACTTCACTTCCAGCGTTTCGTCGTCGATGCAGGTGACCGCTCGGCGCATTAGCCTATGCCGGGGCTCGCGGATGCACTGATAGCCGTCGGCTTCGACGGTGACGCTATTGGCGAG
>JBKPKF010000200.1:0-11858 GCA_046730995.1 Pseudomonadota bacterium | reverse complement strand
CCTCCGGCCGACGGAAACGGAGGGCCGCCCCGGCCTCCTCGGCGACGGGCTCGTACATTTCGCTGAGCTCGGCCCCGAGCGCGCCCAGATCGAAGCGCGTGAATTGACTGCGGCTGGTGAGCGCTTCCGATCGGCTGATTTCAAGCGCGGTGGTGAGGATTCGCATGAGCGAGTCCGCCTGTCGGACGACGCTGGCGAGCTGCTGGTCACGTTCGGTCGGTTCCGCGGTTTCAGCCGCAGCATGAGCTGCCGAGCGCAGCCGGCCGACCGGCGAACGCAGATCGTGGGCGAGCGAGTCCGTTACCATCCTCAACTCTTCCATCAGGCTGCTGATTCGATCGAGCATCTCGTTGATCCGCTGGCCGAGGCGATCGAACGCATCGCCGCCGCCGGACGGCGGGATGCGGCGGGTGAGGTCGCGTCCGCTGATCCGGTCGGTCACAGCGACGATCTTTCCGACTCGGCGTCCGACGAACTGGGCGAGGATGATTCCGCATCCGAGCCCAAGCAGGATCGCGACCACGAGCGCGATGAGCAGCGATCGCTCCAGCGTCTCGCGGAGCGCCAACCCGTAACCGACCGTTCGGCCGCTGATCAGCCACTCTCCGTGGGGGAGCCGGTGGGCGACGATCGCCGCCTCGCGAGTTGCAGTCTGGCGCTCCATGCGGATGAGCGCGCTTTGATAGCCTTCGCGGATGGGACCGCGTGTCAGCGGCACGGCCGCGAGGTTGCCCAACAGCTCGCGCCCGCGCGCATCGAACAGGCCGACGGCCGTCTGCGGGTCGCCGTAGGTCACCGTATCTTCGATTCCTTCGCTGAGCGCGCGCATTCCTCCGGAGCGGTAAATGTCGGCCAGGACAGTGCCCTGTTCGACCACCTGGCGCCGCTGTTCGGACACCGCCTCGTCGTGGGTTCGGAGCTGGATGAACCCCAGCACGATGAGGTTCGATACCAGGGCCAGCAGACCCGCGAGCAGCGCAATGCGGAGGGTTGTTGGAAACCGACTCAAGCTGCGAGCATGTAGCCCGCCCCGCGAACAGTGTGGAGCAGGGGCTTGTCGAAGCCGTCCTCGAGCTTGCGCCTCAGCCGGCTGACGTGAACGTCAATGACGTTGGTGCCCGGGTCGAAATGATAGTCCCACACCTGTTCGAGCAGCATCGTGCGGGTCACCACTCGGCCCTCGTTGCGAGCGAAATATTCGAGAAGCAGGTATTCGCGAGGCTTTAGCTCGATCTTCTTGCCTGCACGGCGTACGCTTCGCGATAGCGGATCAATTTCGAGGTCGCCGACCGCGATCCGATGATCGGCCGGGTCGACGCGCGCCTCGCGCCGGCGAAGCAAGGCATTCACCCGGGCGAGCAGCTCGGCGAAGGAGAACGGCTTGACGAGATAATCGTCAGAGCCGGACTCGAGGCCTTCGATCCGATCCCCCACCGAGGCGAGCGCGGAGAGGACGAGAACGGGCGTATCGATCTGCGCGGCCCTCAGCGCCTTCAACACGGAAATGCCGTCGAGGACCGGGAGCATCCGGTCGAGGATGACGAGGTCGAAGCTACCGTCGGTAGCCCGGAACAGGCCGTCCTGGCCGTTCGTCGTCAGCTCGACGCTGTGCCCTTCCTGGCCCAGCCCCTTGGCGAGATAGGTCGCCGTTTCGCGGTCGTCTTCAACGAGGAGGATTTTGCGGCCCATGGGATCTCCGGCTCGTGCTCTTACTTCCAAAGCCGAATGCGCAGCAACGATGGCTCCGCGCGGCCGGAGGATGGGGAGTCGTGGGACCTCCAGCCGCGCGGAATCTGCGAACGTCAGCTTTTCTTGATGGTGTCGCTCTTGGATTTCGGAGCCGGTTTGTGAGCCGCTTGGGCCGTTGCCGCCTTCGAACGGCTGCGATGACTCTTGACCGCGGCATGGGCCTGGCCCTTGGTTGACGTCGGCGTGACCTTGGTCGTTACCGTCGTCGTCGCCTTGGCGTTGGCGGTCTTCGTCGTCATCGTCTTCGTCGTGCTCTTGGCCGGCGTGCTCGACGCGGCAAGGGCGGGGCCGGCCATCAGGCCGAGTGCCGCGACTGACGCAATCAACTTTTTCATCCTGTCCTCCTTGATCGCCGGACCAGGCCCGGCTGGTGAGCGCGCAATAAGCTAGGGCCGCTCTCACAGCGCTGGATCGCGGGTTAAATCGAGTTCATCCGCCAAGAGGGATGGGGACGCTCGCATCTTTGCTGATCGCTGCCGCCCCGCTAGTGCTGATGCGGAGATGATCGCGCAAAAGACCCGCTATGCCCTGCGTTCGCTGCTGTTCCTTGCCGAAGAACAGGGCGGCGCTCCCGTCCAGCTGGCGCGTATCGCAGAGACACAGCGGGTTCCGCCCAAATATCTCGAGCTCATCATGCTCGATCTCAAGAAAGCCGGGCTGGTCAAGAGCGCGCGCGGGCCCAAGGGCGGATACCGACTGGCGCGCGAGGCCGAGCAAATTTCGTTCGGCGAAATCGTCCGGACCATGGAAGGTCCGATCGCGCTCGTGTCCTGCGCGAGCGTCAATTATTACGCGCCTTGTGGCGATTGCCACGATGAGGCGACCTGCGCCATCCGCCGCGCTTTCACGATCCTTCGCGACCAGAGCACGTCTGTGCTCGATTCCATTTCACTCGCCGAAGGCGCGGGTTGGGAGCAGAGGCTCGGACCGGACAAATAGGGGATTCGTCAACCATGAACTCCAGCTTTCAACCCAGGCCGATCGCTGGCTGGTATTTGCCGGCGGCGATTGGCTCCTTGCTGTTCATGCTGTTGGGTTTTGCGGTCTTCGTGCTGGATGTCACCGCCGATCCCTCCACGATGCCGCTCGACCAGCGCGCCGCGCATGATGCTCAGCCGCTTTGGCTGAACCTGGCCTACGGCGTGGCCGTATGCGCGGGCGCGGTTGGTGCTCTGCTTCTCCTTCTCCGGCGCAAGATCGCGGAACAGCTCCTGCTCGTTTCGCTCGTGGCCGTGGCGATTTGGCTGGCCGGATTACTGCTTGTGCCGCGCCTTCGGGACCTGCTCGGCACCGACGACATTGCCGTCGCAATCGTTGTCACGATCCTGACGTGGACGATCTACTGGTTCGCGCGCAATTCGCGCCGGAGAGGCTGGCTAAGGTAGCCCGTGGCCGAATTTATTTCGGCTTTGTTGCCGGCTTGGTGGCCTTCGCAGCGCCCGGGGTCGCTGCCGTCAACGGCTCGCCACTATCGGTATGCTTCGACTTGGCCTTCTTTGCCTTCTTGCCGGTGTCGGTGGCTTCCGTCGTCGTGGCGGACTGATCCTCGCCCGAAGATTGCGCTGAGGGCGTCGCTGGCGTGGCCGGGGTTGCCGGTGTCGCCGGCGTTGCGGGGGTCGCTGACGTGTCGGTCGATGGATCGGCCGGGGTCGCAGGAGTCGCGGGCGTCGCCGGAGTGGCGGGGGTTGCCGAAGGTGTCGAGGCTGGCTGAGCCGCGAGCGCGGCGCCCGATCCGAGCGCGAGCGCCAGGCCGGTCGCGAGCAATGTCGACGTCTTCATCCAAAATCCTTCCTTTGTTTGGGGGAGAGAGGTGAAACGGCGCTCGCCATTGGCATTTCCCGTTAACATGCCTGTTGTCGGCTAGTTGTGCTCCCCACGGGTTTTGCTGCGGAGCAACATCGGCGCTAGAAGCCCGCGCCATGTCGACCTTTACCATGGATACATCGACCAGTCGGGCCACACCCTCGCCGGTTCCGGGAAAGCGAACCACCGCACCGGCGATCCGCGGCCGGAAGATCGAGGGCAAAACCGATCAGCCGATCGTCATGCTGACTGCCTACACGATGCGGATGGCGCAGCTGCTCGATCCCCATTGCGACATGCTGCTCGTCGGCGACAGTCTCGGCCAGGTTATTTACGGCCTGCCCTCGACCATCCCCGTCACGATGGAGATGATGTGCGCGCACGGCGCGGCGGTGGTGCGCGGAAGCTGGCATGCGCTGGTTGCCGTCGACATGCCCTTCGGAAGCTATGAGGGGTCGCCCGAGCAGGCCTTTGATTGCGCATCGAGGATCATGAAGGAGACCGGCTGCGCTGCGGTAAAGCTCGAGGGCGGTGAGGCGATGGCCCCGACCATCGACTTCCTGACCCATCGTGGCATTCCCGTCATCGGTCATGTCGGCTTGACCCCGCAGTCGGTGAATATGCTCGGCGGCTACGGTCCACGCGGCCGCAACCAGTCGGAAGCGTCAAAGATCGTATCCGACGCCAGCGCCGTTGCTCGGGCAGGCGCCTTTTGCATTGTTGTGGAAGGCGTAATGGAGGAGATCGCGACCAAGGTCGCGCGCAGCGTCGAGCCCCCCGTGATTGGCATCGGCGCCTCGACGGATTGCGATGGCCAGGTGCTGGTTACCGAGGACATGCTCGGCCTGTTCGAGCGAACCCCGCGCTTTGTTAAGCGCTACGACGATCTGGCGAGACGGATCGGCGATGCGGCTGCCGCCTATGCGTCAGAGGTCCGTGAGCGCAGTTTTCCAACCGCCGAACAGACCTATCGGCCCAAAGGCGCATCAGGGGGATAGCAGTTCACTTGCTCAGTTCCTGCACATTCACCCAGCCCCGCACCAGCCGGATGCTTCCGGCGCTCCCGACTAGCAGCCTTTCGTTGGGTGAGGGCCGCTGGATCTTCATTTCGCCCGCCATGATTTTGCTGAACGCCCGCTCGTCATAATAGCTGTCGCGTTCGCATCCCAGAATGTGATCGGCTTGGATGGTCAGCCTGTCTCCCTCCTGCTGGTAGGGCAAAAGCCAATATTTGCATGAAGCTTGCGCCTCGATGCGGCTTGTCTCGAACAGGACCGTTATCCTAACCGGGTTATGCACCGCCTTGCCCCGAAAATTGATGCTTACGACCCGCCATTTACCCCACATCAGCCAAAGGTCGTCGGAGTAAAGCTCGCTCGTCGCTTTTGGCCGATCGAACAGCGCCTCTCCGTCATTTCCGACGAAGGCCACCCGGCCGCCTGGACGCGGTTGGAGCAGGCGCGTCGTCCGCATGACCGAAGCGAAGGCCTTTTCGACGCGGTTCAATCCTCGCGCGCAATCCGGCGGTGATCGTGTTCCATTTTCGGGCGATTGCGCGCTGGGCGAGCTTTGTCTGGCCCGCGCTTCGGCGACCTGCCCAAATGGGCCTTTGAAATCGAACTGAACGCATCGCGATAACGCTTCAATACTACTGCCGTTGATCAGCATTTCGATCGGCCAATGAGGCGAAACCTCCGCGCCAGTCACTCCGACCAATTGCCATTGCCCCGAAATTTCCCATGGATTCACATAGGCCAGCCCGTGCGCCATCGTCGGGGGCGGGTGGCCGATCGAACCGGCCGGCGGATATGCGGTGATGCCTCCTTGACCCGCGCGATCATTCACCTGATCGGCAGCGGCGCACGCCGTCAGAGCAAATAAGGCCATTAACGCCAACAATGATGGCCAAGCTTTCATCTGCGCAAGCCTACACGCGGCATTTGAACTCTGGTTTCGAAGGCAGGCAAACCTTCTTACCTTTGCAAGGGCGCGGGGGACTTGCACAATCTCATGGCTGCTGCCGAGAATTGTCGATTGAGCGCCCTGCCGAGCGCTAAGCGAAGTGCCAACGGGAGGGGGTTTGCCTTTCCCATTGTTCCCGCTAGACGGAGCGCCGCCAGCTTCCAATCAGCTAGGGTGGGGAAGGAAGCTCGGCCTATCGAGAACCCCCGCGAACTGAGGCACGTCTTTGGCGCAACCCCCCGACATTAGCGATACCTTCGTTCGTGAGGTCGATGAGAATCTTCGCCGTGACCGGCTTCGCGATACGGCTAAGAAATATTCCGGCTGGATCATTGCGGCCGTCATCCTGTTTCTCGCCGCGAGCGGCGGGTACATTTACTGGCAGGATTACCAGCGGAAGCAGAATGAAAAGGCGGTCGAGCAAATCGCTCAGATCTTCACCGATGTCTCGAAAGGCCGGGTCCAGACAGCGCCCGCACGTCTGGATACCTTGTCGAAGGATCATTCGAAGGCCGTCCGCGCGGCGTCCGGCTTTGGCCGCGCGGCGATCGCGATCGAGCAGAATGATGTGAAGCTCGCGATCTCCAAGTTCCGCGGCATGGCCGAAGACAAGAGCTTGCCGAAACCGTTCCGCGACCTCGCGCTGATCCGCCAGACTGCGCTGGAGTTCGACAGCCTCAAGCCCCACGAGGTCATCGCCCGGATGCAGCCGCTGACCAAGCCCGGCACACCTTGGTTCGGAAGCGCCGGGGAATTGACCGCAATGGCGCTCATCAAACAGGACAAGAAGGCCGAAGCCGGACGGCTGTTCGCCGCAATTGCCCGCGATGAGCAGGCGCCGGAAACGATTCGCGGACGCGCCGTGCAAATGGCGAGCTCGCTTGGCGTCGATGTCAGCAACGTGATGCCGAAGGCCGCTCAGTAGGATCGATGATGAAGAAAGCCATGAAATTTCGCGTTGCCTTGATGATCGCCGCCCTGCTCGCAGCGAGCGGCTGCAGTATCCTGAAGCGCGGGAAGCCGAAGACCCCCGTGCTGGGCGAACGGATCGCGGTCCTTACCAGCGAGAGCGACGTGCAGGTTGACCCCGCGACCGCGGCGATTCCGATGACTTTGCCGGAAGCGGTCGCGAATGCGGAATGGACCCAGTCGGGCGGAAACGCGTCCAAGTCCATCGGCCACGTTGCGCTTGGCAGCGCGCTCGCCCCAGCATTCCACATCGACGCCGGCCGTGGCAGCAGCCTCACCGCCCGGCTCGCTTCCGAACCGGTGGTCGCCGGCGGTCGCGTTTATACGATTGACACGCTCGGGACCGTGCGCGCCTTCGACGCCCGGACGGGCGGCAAATTTTGGGAAAGCCAGACCCCCAGCGACAGGGGTAATGAAGCCTCGCTTTACGGCGGCGGCATCGCCTACGACAACGGCTTGATCTATGCGACGAACGGGCTCGGCTACGTCTCCGCGCTCGACGTTCATACCGGTGGGATCATCTGGAAGGTTCGACCCGGCGGTCCGCTACGGGGCGCGCCCACCGTCGCCAATGGCGCGATCTACGTGATGAGCCAGGACAATCAGGTCTATTCCCTGAAAGAATCCGACGGCTCGACCAACTGGTCGCAGGCAGCGTCGCTGGAGATTGCGGGAGTCTTCGGCTCGGCGTCCCCGGCGGTCGGCCAGGGCACGGTGGTCGCCGGCTTCTCGTCCGGGGAGCTCAACGCTTATCGCTACGAAAATGGCCGCATGGTCTGGCAGGATGCGCTCCAGCGGACGAGCATTCGCACCAGCGTGTCATCGTTATCGGACATTGACGCCGACGCGGTCATTGATCGCGGCCAGGTGATCGCAATCGGCCAGGGCGGCCGGATGGTCGCGCTCGAACTGACGACCGGCCAGCGCCTGTGGGAGCTCAACATCGCCGGGATTTCGACTCCGTGGGTCGCCGGCGACTGGATTTTCGTCATCACCGACGATGCGAAGTTGCTGTGCGTCTACCGCCAGAACGGGCATATCCGCTGGATCAACCAGCTGCCGCAGTTCGAGCATCCAAAGGCCAAGAAGGGTGAGATTGATTATTCCGGTCCCATCCTCGCCGGCGGACGGCTGATCGTCGCCGGCTCGAACGGGGTGATGGTCAACGTCGATCCGACGACCGGCTCCTTCCAGAGCCAGACCAATGTCGGCGCAGGGGTCAGTCTTACGCCCGTGGTCGCGAATTCGACGCTCTACGTCTACGACGACTCCGGCCGCCTGACGGCTTACCGCTAGGCAGCGGCGCTGCTATCGCGCCGCGATGTCCATTCCGACCGTCGCAATCGTCGGCCGCCCGAACGTCGGCAAGTCGACCCTGTTCAACCGGCTGGTCGGCAAGCGACTGGCGCTGGTCGACGACCGGCCCGGGGTCACGCGCGACCGCCGCGAAGGTGAGGCGAAGCTGGTCGGTCTCAATTTTCGAGTGATCGACACCGCCGGGTTCGAGGACGATGATCCGCATACGCTCCCCGGCCGAATGCGGGCGCAGACCGAGGCCGCCGTTCGGGAAGCCGATGCGGCGCTGTTCATGATCGATGCCCGCGAGGGACTGACCCCGATCGACGAGGAAATCGGCAGATGGCTGCGCGTTGAGAGCACGCCGGTAATTGTCGTCGCCAACAAGGCCGAAGGAAGCGCCGCCACAAGCGGCATCCTCGAGGCTTTCCGCCTGGGCCTCGGCGAGCCGGTCGCGCTCAGCGCCGAGCATGGCGAGGGCGTCGCCGACCTGTTCGAGGCCCTCCGCCCGCACGTCGAGCATGAGCATTTCCAAACCGAAGCCGATCTCTCCGACCGGCACGATCCGTTGAAGCTCGCCGTCGTCGGGCGACCGAATGCCGGCAAGTCGACCTTGGTCAATCGGATGATCGGCGAGGAACGGATGATCACCGGCCCGGAGGCTGGAATCACGCGCGATTCCATCAGCCTCGAGTGGGAGTGGGACGGACGTCCAGTGCGGCTCGTCGACACTGCCGGCCTACGGAAGCGCGCTAAGGTCGAAGACAAGCTCGAACGGCTGTCCGTCGCCGATACCAAGCGGGCGATCGATTTCTCGGAGGTTGTCGTGCTCCTGCTCGACGCCACGCGTGGACTCGAAGCCCAGGATTTGAGGATTGCGGCCCAGGTGATCGAGGAAGGCCGCGGCCTCATAATTGCCGTCAATAAATGGGACGTCGCCGAAAATGCGTCGGGCCTGTTCAACGGGATCAAGGCCGCGCTGGGCGAGGGCCTCGCCCAGCTGCGCGACGTGCCGTTGCTCACCGTTTCCGCGAAGACCGGCAAGGGTATCGATACGATTCTGAAGGTCGCGTTCGAGCTGAGGGATGCTTGGGGCCAGCGCGTGCCGACCGGTGAGCTCAACCGCTGGTTCGGGCATGCTATCGAAGCCAACCCTCCACCCGCGCCCAAGGGTAAAAGGATCAAGCTCCGTTACATCACCCAGGTCAAATCGCGTCCACCCAGCTTCGTCGTGTTCGGCAATCGCACCGACGAGCTTCCGGAAAGTTATCGCCGCTACCTCGTCAACGCGCTTCGCCGCGACCTCGGGCTCGGCGCGGTTCCTCTTCGGTTGGACTTCCGCGGACGCGGGAATCCGTTCGACCGCTGACGTGGTCGATTATGGGCGCTAAGCTAAATTTTACCCTTTTCCGGCTAGCACAGAGACAAGTGGGACCAGGTCCGAGGTAATCGGAAGTGAGGGTTGGACATTGAGCGACGAGAAGCCGGACATCGTCGATTGGGCGCTCTTCGAGAAGAACCGAGCGGAACTGGGACCCGGATTCATCCGGATCATCAGCTATTTCCGTGAGGACGGAGCGAAATCGCTCGGCCAGATCGAACAGGCGATGCGGGAGCAGAATGCGACTGCGCTCGTCCTGCCCGCCCATACCATCAAGGGCGAGGCGCGGCAGCTTGGCGCCGAACCGCTCGCAGTTATGGCCGAGCTGATCGAGAAGACCGCGCGGCTCTGCGTCGAAACCCACCGCTTCCCCGACGAGATCGTCCCCGAGGTGGTTCAGCTGCGGAAATTGTTCACGGAGACCGTCGACTTGTTCGATAAGGCGACAAATCCGCTGCTCACGCGCGGGAACCAGCCTAACCCGGGCGGCTTCGGCCGCAAGGCCAGCAACCAGGGTTTCGGCCGAATCTAGGCGGCCGCCGCCGCACCAATCCTCGTCGGTTTGCGAAACGGCTGAAGCTTGCCGCGCGACAGGCTGCGCCATGCCCATTCGAACGGGCCGTAGTGGAACCGTTCGAGCCATGGCTTCGACCACAAGAGCATGATCGACCATATTACGGGCGCGAGCAGCCACGCCTGCCACCGCTGCAGCGATCCGTAGAAGCCCAGGCCCCAGCCGCAGAAGACGAGCGACGCGATTATGCTCGTGCCGAGGTAATTGCTGAAGGCGCAACGTCCGGCCGCCGCGACGCGCTGTGCCAGCGGCCCCACCTTGCGCGACACCAGGATGATTGCCGCCGCATAGCCGACGGCCATCACGGTGATGAACGGCGTATCGAAGATGATGAAGGCGGCGAACGATCCGACGCTGTAGAAGTGCGAGCGGATGTCGTAGGCGACGACGCACGCTCCGCCGATTACCCCCAACGCCAGTGCCGGAGCGATAATCCTGCGGTACCGCTCATCATTCCACTCGCCCGTCAGGAAGCCGGATTTATAGCCCGCCATTCCCAGCAACATCAGTCCAACCGTATCGGCGATGAACGGCAAGGTGTTGCCCAATATACTCGTCCATTTGGTCAGATTGTGCTCGACATAACCGGCATAGCTTCCGAGGTGCCACGCCTTGTCTTTCGCGATCTCACCGGCGCTGGGATAGAAAGTGCCAAACCCATCATTCCATCTCTTGATGGCCTCGGCTGTAGCGCCGGGCGCGTGGGCTGCGATGTCCCCGACATATTGCTTGAAAAGAAAGCCGCCGAGCAGCGTCAGGTTGGCGATCATGAAAAGGATCCCGACGATGATCAGCGTCTTCACCGACCGCCGGCGGAACAGGTAGGCGATGAGGCCGCTCACCGCATAGAGCGTCAAAATGTCGCCGAACCAGATGAAGTAGAAGTGGAAGAGTCCGAAGCCGAGCAGCACGGTCATCCGCCGAAAATGGGTCCACCAGCCCGATCGCCCGGCCGCTTCGGCTTTCTCGATCACCAGAAGCATGGAGGCGCCGAACAGCATCGAAAAGAGCGTTCGCATCTTCCCGTCGACGAGGATCATGTTCGTGGCCCACAGGAACAGGCTGGGACCGTGGTAGCCCCCGTAAGATGCCGGGTTGAAGTAAGCGGATTCGATCATCGCGAAGGCGATGACGTTGACCGAGAAGATACCCATCACCGCGACTCCGCGGATGATGTCGAGCGTGACGATCCGGTCTGCGACTGGCGATGTTGTAGCCATCTGCCCCCCCCCGTCATGCTGAACTCGTTTCAGCATCCATTCCGGAGCCCCCGCGCCCGGTGGAGACATGGACCCTGAAACAAGTTCAGGGTGACGGCAAGGACTTACTCCTCGGCCGCCTTCGACTGAAGCTGCACGTAATTCTGCAGGCCCATGCGCTTGATCATCTCGAACTGGGTTTCGAGCGTGTCGACGTGCCGCTCCTCATTTTCGAGGATCTCGGAGAATAGGTCGCGCGAGACATAGTCCTTCACCTTCTCGCAATGCGCGATCGCCCCTTTGAGCTGCCCTAGCGCTTCCATCTCGAGCTCGAGATCGCCTTTCAGGATCTCCTCGACATTTTCGCCGATGTGCAGCCGGCCCAGCAGCTGGAAATTGGGCAGTCCGTCCAGCAACAGGATCCGCTCGGCCAGCCGGTCGGCATGCTTCATTTCGTCGATCGATTCGGACCGCTCGAATTCGGCGAGCTTCTTGACCCCCCAATTGTCGAGCAACCGGTAATGGAGCCAATATTGGTTGGTCGCCGTGAGCTCGTTCTTCAGGGCTTCGTTGAGCAGCTCGAGGACCTTCTTGTCGCCCTTCATTCCCGCCTCCGTCGCGTCGCTGGGGGCGGATGCGCCGCTAGCGCGCGACGGTCAAGTCAGGCGACGATACGCAGGGAAGGGCGCTTGCCGATCTCCTCGTCGATGATCTCCTGAGCATAATCTAGGCAGCAGCCGCATTGCGGCTCGCAATCGAACTCGGCGTAGGCAGCTTCGGGCGAGTGTGCGCCTTTCCGCGCGGCCTCGCGTACTTCCTTTTCGGTGATGGCATTGCAGACGCAGACGATCATGACCGCAATGTAGCGCTAATGCGAAGCGTTCGCAACTATGCGGGTACGCGTTTCGTCACGAAGCCCTGGCCG
>JBKPKF010000199.1:0-8926 GCA_046730995.1 Pseudomonadota bacterium | reverse complement strand
TCACGTCCTCGTTGACGCGCGGCAAGATGCGCATGACCTGGCGCTGGCGCACGTCGAAGCGGATGTTCGAACCGACCGCATCCATGACGTCGATGCCCGGCACGCGCCGAAGCTCCCACGAGCGCTGCTCGAACAATTGCGGCTTCTGAAGCAGCGCTCCGACGGGGCAGACGTCGGCGAGGTTGCCCGACAGCTCGCCCGACACCGTCCGCTCGAGGTAGGATGTGATCTGGCTGTCCTCACCACGGTAGAGCATTCCGATCTCGTCGACCCCCGCCACTTCCGAGCTGAAGCGGATGCAGCGCGTGCACTGAATGCAGCGGTTCATGGAGGTCTTGATGATCGGCCCGAAATATTTGTCGTCGACCGCGCGCTTATTCTCTTCGTAGCGCGTGAAGCTGCGGCCATAGGCCATCGCCTGATCCTGCAGGTCGCATTCGCCGCCCTGGTCGCAGATGGGACAGTCGAGCGGATGGTTGATGAGCAGGAACTCCATCACCCCTTCGCGTGCCTTCTTGACCATCGGCGTGTCGGTGCGGATCGCCTGGCCGTCGGCGGCGGGCAAAGCGCAGCTCGCCTGCGGCTTGGGCGGGCCCGGAGCGACCTCGACCAGGCACATGCGGCAATTGCCGGCGATCGACAGCCGCTCGTGATAGCAGAAACGCGGAATCTCCTTGCCGGCGAGCTCGCACGCCTGGAGCACGGTCGCGCCCTGCGGGACTTCGAGCTCGATGCCGTCGACGGTGACCTTAGGCATCGGCGTCGTCCTTGTCCCGCTTCCGGCGCATATCGATTTGCGTAACCCGCGGACCGCCGCTGCGAGCCGCAAGCAGCACCGCGACCAGCGCCGCAACGCCCAGCACGACGAGGATGATCTCGTTCCTCGTCATTCGGCAGCCTCCAGCATCTGCTTGCCGGCGCGCTCGGCGATGCGCCGCTCCAGCTCGGGACGGAAATGGCGCACCAGGCCCTGGATCGGCCACGCCGCGGCGTCCCCCAATGCGCAGATCGTATGGCCCTCGACCTGCTTGGTGACGTCGATCAATTTGTCGATGTCGCCGACCTCAGCATCGCCGACCCGGAGCTTCTCCATCATCCGCCACATCCAACCGGTACCCTCGCGGCAGGGGGTGCACTGGCCGCAGCTCTCATGCTTGTAGAAATAGCTGATGCGGCTGATCGCCCGGACGATGTCGGTCGATTTGTCCATGACGATGACGGCCGCGGTGCCGAGGCCGCTCCCGAGCGCCTTCAGCCCGTCGAAGTCCATCGGGGCGTCCATGATCTCGGCCGCCGGGACCAGGGGCACGGATGAGCCGCCCGGAATCACCGCGAGCAGATTGTCCCACCCGCCGCGGATTCCGCCCGCGTGGCGGTCGATCAGCTCGCGAAAGCTGATCCCCATCGATTCCTCGACCGTGCAGGGACAATTCACATGCCCGCTGATCTGGAACAGCTTGGTCCCTTCGTTTTTCGGGTTGCCGATGCCTGCGAACCATTTCGCGCCGCGGCGCAGGATCGTCGGGACGACGGCGATGCTCTCCACATTGTTGACAGTGGTCGGACAGCCATAGAGTCCCGCCCCCGCCGGAAACGGCGGCTTCAGGCGAGGCTTGCCCTGCTTGCCCTCGAGGCTTTCGAGCATCGCCATCTCTTCGCCGCAGATATAGGCGCCCGCGCCCCGGTGGACGAACAGGTCGAAGTCATAGCCCGATCCGGCAGCATTCCTGCCGAGCAGCCCGGCTTCATAGGCTTCGGCAACCGCACGGCGTAAGACCTCGGTTTCTCGGATAAATTCGCCGCGGACATAGATGTATCCGGCGCGCGCCCGCATCGCATATCCGGCGATCAGCGCGCCTTCGACCAGCTTGTGCGGATCGTGGCGGATGATCTCGCGGTCTTTGCAGCTTCCAGGCTCGGATTCGTCGGCGTTGATGATCAGGAAGTTGGGCTTTCCAGGCTTGGGTTCCTTGGGCATGAAGCTCCACTTCATACCGGTCGGGAAGCCCGCCCCCCCGCGGCCGCGCAGTCCTGATGCTTTCACCGCATCGATGATCGCATCCTGGCCGATGGCCATGAGTTTCTTGGTGTTGTCCCAGTCGCCGCGCTGCTGCGCCGTCTTCAACCACGGCTCCTGGAAGCCGTAGAGGTTGGTGAAGATGCGGTCCTTGTCGGAGAGTGGCCCGGTATAGCCCATCAGCGGGCGGCCCCGTTCAACAGGAAGTAAGCGACGGCGATCACGATCAGCGCGAGAATCCCGAACTTGATCAAGCCCTTGACGAACCTGAATGCCAGGAGCGCGAATACGACTGCGACAAGGATGGCGACGATCGTCATTTGAGCCGCTTCGGTCCGAACTTGTTCTGCGCGAGCATCACGATCCCTACGGCGAGCGCGAGGATGATAGCGACCTTCAGGATCTTCAGCACGATCCCGATGAGGATAATGCCGATGATGACGGCGATGATGATTCCGATCATGACGGGCCTCCCTTGCCCGTCACCCCCGCGAAAGCGGGGGTCCCGCTGCCTTCTAGAACAAGCGGGATTCCCGCTTGCGCGGGAATGACGAAGGTAAAATGGTTAGGCGCCATCACGTCCCCTCCCCGGCCGTCGGCGTCCATTGCGGGCGATAGTCGTAATTGCGCTCGGCCATTTTCTTGAGCGTGGTCGGACCGCCCTCGGGGCAGCTGGTCTGCCGCTCGACCTGGGGCCCGGGCTTGGGCTTCTTGCCCGCCGCCAGAGCATCGAGAATCGCGCTCATGCTCTCCTCCGTGAGGTCCTCGTAATTGTCGTCGTTGATCTGGACCATCGGGGCGTTGGCGCACGCTCCGAGGCATTCGACCTCGCTCAGCGTGAACAGCCCATCTTCGGTCGTTTTTCCCTTTCTCATCCCGCGCTTCTTGCACGCCGCGAAGACGTCGTCTGAGCCCTTGAGCATGCACGGCGTCGTCCCGCACACCTGGACGTGAAAGCGGCCGACCGGAGCCAGGTTGAACATGGTGTAGAAGGTCGCGACCTCAAGCACTCGGACGTACGGCATGCCGAGCTCGTTGCCGACGAACTCCATCACCGGGATCGGCAACCAGCCCTGGGTCTGCGTCTCCGCTCCGACCTGCCGCTGGGCGAGGTCGAGCAAGGGGATCACCGCCGACGCCTGCCGCCCCTCGGGGTAACGCGCGACGATCTCCTTCGCGTGCTTGGCGTTGGCGTCGGTCCAGGCGAAGCTCTCCCAACGCGCACGTTGTTCGGCATCGTCGAGAATGGAGGTTTGTCCGGCCATCAATGCTTCAACCAGATCTTTTCTTTGGCTTTGCGCTTCGCTTCGCCGCGCCGCACATTCCAAATTCCAAGGCCGACGCCCAGCAGGCAGATCATGCCGGCTACTCCGATCATCACGCCGGACGTAACCGGCGAAATATTGCGATCCAGCAGCGGTAAAAGCATCAGCGCTGCAAGCCCGGCTCCGACCAAGGGCGCAGCAATCGCGAGCGCGCTCTTCCGGTTAAAGCTCACCGATCCACCTCCCCGAACACGATGTCGAGGGCGGAGAGGATCGCGGTCGTGTCCGCGAGCATGTGGCCGCGCATCATGAAGTCCATCGCCTGGAGGTGCGAAAAGCCGGTCGGGCGGATCTTGCAGCGGTAGGGCCGGTTGGTTCCGTCGGCGACCAGATAGACCCCAAACTCGCCCTTGGGGCTCTCAGTCGCGACGTACACCTCGCCGGCCGGCACGTGATAGCCCTCGGTGTAGAGCTTGAAGTGATGGATCATCGCTTCCATCGACTGCTTCATCTCCATCCGCGACGGCGGGAACACCTTGCGGTCGTCGGTCGCGACCGGCCCTGACGGCATCTGCTCGAGGCACTGGCGCATGATCCTCGCCGACTGCCGCACTTCCTCGACCCGAACCATGAAGCGGTCATAGCAATCGTTGTTGGTCCCGACCGGAATGTCGAACTCCATCCGGTCGTAGACTTCGTAGGGCTGCGACTTGCGGATGTCCCATGGAATGCCCGCGGCGCGGATCATCGGCCCGGAGAAGCCCCAGGCGATCGAATCCTCCTGGCTCATCTTGGCGATGTCGACGTTGCGCTGCTTGAAGATGCGGTTGTCGGCGACCAGCGAAATGGCGTCCTCGAACAAATGCAGCCGATCATCGAGCCAGTCGCCCATGTCGGCGAGCAGCTTGGGCGGCAGGTCGTAGCGCACACCGCCGACACGAAAGTAATTGGCGTGCATCCGCGCGCCCGACGCCCGCTCGTAAAATTGCATCGTGTCTTCGCGCACCTCGAACAGCCAAAGGTTCGGGGTCATCGCGCCGACGTCCATTATGTGACTGCCGAGCTGGAGCATGTGGTTGGAGATGCGGGTCAGCTCCGCCATCAGCACGCGGATATATTGGGCCCGCAAGGGCACCTCGAGCCCCATCAATTTTTCGATGGCGAGCACGAAGCTGTGCTCCATGCACATCGGCGAGACGTAATCGAGCCGGTCGAAATACGGCAGCGCCTGGGCGTAAGTCTTGTATTCGATCAGTTTTTCGGTGCCGCGGTGAAGGAGGCCGATGTGCGGGTCGACCCGCTCGACGATCTCACCGTCCAGCTCCATGATCAGCCGGAGGACGCCGTGCGCGGCCGGGTGCTGCGGCCCGAAGTTGATCGTGTAATTGTTGATCGCCTCGTCGCCGGGATCGCGCGGATGACCGAGCTTGGTCCCTCCGCCGCCGGCGCCGACGCTGACCTCGACCTTACGCGGCTTCTTGGGCTGCGCGCCGGTGGGGCCGGCCTCGGCGAATAGGTCCGCTGTGCGGATGTCGGTCATGCCTTGCTGCCCCGCGGCTTCTTGCTGACTTCGCTTTTCGCTTTCGCGGTGCGCGGTTTCCGCGCTTCCTTGGTGGCCTGGACGTCCGCCGGCTTGCCCGCGCCCGTGTCGGACGGCTTTTCGGTTGTCTTTGGAGTTTTCGCGGGGGCCTTGGCCTCCTCGCTCGCCGGGGCATTGGGAGCTGGAGCCGGCGACGGAGCTCCAGCTGCCTGCGCGGTCGCCTTTTCGTCACCCGGGAGCCGATATTCCGGCCCTTCCCACGGCATCAGGAAGTCGAAGCCGCGGAAATCCTGCGGAAGCTGGACCGGCTCATAGATCACGCGCTTCTCGGCTTCCGAATAGCGCAGCTCGACATGGCCGGTCAGCGGGAAATCCTTGCGTTGCGGATAGCCCTCGAACCCGTAATCGGTCAGGATCCGGCGCAAATCCGGATTTCCCGCGAAGCCGACGCCGTACATGTCGAACACTTCGCGCTCGAGCCAGCCGGCCACCGGCCACAGCGCAGTGACACTCGGCACGGGCGTTGCCTCGTCGGTCGAAACCTTCACCCTGAGGCGGCGGTTCTTGGTCAACGATAGCAATTGGTAGACGACCTCGAACCGTTCCGGCCGGTCGGGATAATCGACTCCGGCGATTTCCATCAGTTGCTGATATTCCAGGCCAGAAGTATCGCGCAACTTCTTGAGAACGTTCGTGATTTCATCACGCTTCACCGTCAATGTGATCTCGCCGACGTGGCTCTTCACGCCGAGGATCGCGTCGCCAAGCGCCTTCTTCGCGGCTTCGATCACCCCTTCGTCGGAGGCGGTCCTGGGAACGTGCGTTGCGAGGGTCACCGCTCGATCGTCCCCTCGCGCCGGATCTTCCGCTGAAGCTGCAGGATTCCATAAAGCAGCGCCTCCGCAGTCGGCGGACAGCCGGGCACGTAGATGTCGACCGGGACGATCCGATCGCAGCCTCGCACGACCGAGTAGCTGTAATGATAATAACCTCCGCCGTTGGCGCAGCTGCCCATTGAGATGACGTAGCGCGGCTCGCTCATCTGGTCGTAAACCCGCCGAAGCGCCGGAGCCATCTTGTTGCAGAGCGTCCCTGCGACGATCATCACGTCCGATTGCCGCGGGCTCGCGCGGGGTGCGGCCCCAAATCTTTCAAGGTCATAGCGCGGCATGTTCACATGGATCATCTCGACCGCGCAGCAGGCCAGGCCGAACGTCATCCACCACAAGGAGCCGGTTCGCGCCCAGGTGAACAGATCCTCGGCGGTCGTCACCATGAAGCCCTTTTCGTCGAGGTTGCGGCGAAGCTCCTCGAGCTTCTTCCTGTCGACGTCCCCTGGAACCAGGCCCGCGAGGCGAGCGAGTTCCTCCTCGCTCGGCATCGGGTCTTCGTCGGGGCGAAGCATCACTCCCATTCGAGTGCCCCTTTCTTCCACGCATAAGCGAGGCCGAGGCCAAGCTCGACGAGGAAGCCCATCATCGCCACCCATCCGGTCCAACGGGTGAAATCGAGGCTTACCGCCCAGGGAAAGAGGAATGCCGCTTCGAGATCGAACACGATGAACAGGATCGCAACCAGGTAGAAGCGGACGTCGAATTCGGCGCGGGCGTCCTCGAACGCGGGAAACCCGCATTCATATTCGCTTAGCTTCGCCGGATCCGGCTTATGCGCGCCTGTCAGCCGAGCGACGATCATGGGCAGCACGACGAAGCCCGCGGAAAGCCCGAGGGCGATGATGAGGAACAGCAGGATCGGCAGGTAGCCTGCGGCGACGCTTGCCAAGGGGAAACTCCGGGGACTGAGAACTCGCGGCGGGCTTTAGGGCAGCAGGTTGCAGCCCGCAACTATCTGACGGCCCCTGCGACCAGCTTTTGCAGCTTGCTATGAATTGCGGCCGATCCGGCGACATATTCCCGCCGCTCGAACGACCGGTCCGACCCGCGATAATCCGTCACGAACCCTCCGGCCTCGCGGACCAGGAGTACGCCGGCGGCGGTGTCCCAAAGGTCCAGGTCCTCTTCCCAGAAACCGTCCATTCGACCGGCGGCGACCCAGGCGAGGTCAAGCGCAGCGGATCCGAAGCGCCGCACCCCGGCGACGTGCGGTCCGACGGCAGCATAAATTTTCGCCCAACGCGCGGCGTCGCCACGGCCGCAATGCGGCATTCCGGTGCCGATCAGGCTGTCGGCAAGCTCGCGGCGTGCCGACACCCGAAGCCGCGCGTCCTGGAGCCAGGCGCCCCGGCCCTTTTCCGCCCAATAGCTATCGTCCGTCAGCGGCTGGTAAACGAGCCCCTGGGTGATCTCAGTGCCGCCGCCAGGCTTCTTCTCCTCGACCGCGATGGAGATCGAAAAATGCGGGAGGCCGTGAAGGAAGTTGGTCGTTCCATCCAGCGGATCGACGATCCAGCGCGGCTTGTCGGGATTGCCTTCGATCGCCCCGCCTTCCTCGAGAAGCATGCCCCAATCGGGCCGGGCCTGGCGCAGTTCCTCGACGATCGTCTGCTCGGCACGCTTGTCCGCCATCGAGACGAAATCGGCCGGGCCCTTGCGGCTGACCTGCAGCTGCTCGACTTCGCCGAAGTCGCGCCTCAGGCGCGGCGCCGCCTTGCGCGCGGCGCGCTGCATGACGGTGATGAGGCCTGAGTGCGCTACCATGGCTCAGTCCGCGCGGCGGACATATTCCCGGTTGTAGACGTCGACCACGATCCGCGTTCCGGCCGCGATGTGCGGCGGGACCATCACCCGCACTCCGTTGTCGAGCTTGGCCGGCTTGTAACTGGAACTCGCGGTCTGCCCCTTCACTACCGCGTCGGCTTCGACGATCGTCGCTTCGACCTGGTCGGGAAGCTGCACGCTGATCGGCCGCTCGTTATAGAGCTCCATCACCACGTCCATCCCGTCCTGGAGGAACTCCGCCGCGTCGCCGAGCAGGTCCTCGGGCAGCGACACCTGCTCGTAAGTGCCCTTGTCCATGAACACGAGCATGTCGCCGTCGTGATAGAGGTATTGATAGTCCTTGGTGTCGAGCCGGACGCGCTCGACGGTCTCGGCGGAGCGGAAGCGGACGTTCGTCTTTCGGCCGTCGATGAGATTCTTCATCTCGACCTGCATGTAGGCGCCGCCTTTGCCCGGTTGGGTGTGCTGGATCTTCACGGCGCGCCAGATGCCGCCCTCATATTCAATGATGTTGCCGGGACGAATGTCCACGCCGGAGATTTTCATGGTGCAAAGAACCTCATCAACATCCGTTCGCCCTGAGCTTGTCGAAGGGCTGTTTTCTCTTGGAAAGCAAAGACAGGGCTTCGACAGGCTCAGCCCGAACGGCGTGGTGGCTGAAAGCGCAGCCCCTAGCGGCCAGCCCTGTTTCCGGCAAGCAGCGGGTATGGATTGATCGGCGTTCCGTCCCACCACCGCTCGCCGGGAGCCATCGAATTGACCGCGAAATGAAGGTGCGGGCCGGCCGCGCTCGCGTCGCCGGTATGTCCGACCTGCGCGATCACCTGTCCACGCTTCAGCTGTTGCCCCTCATGCAGACCGGGCGCGTAGGCGGATAAATGCGCGTAATAATAAATCCACTTCTGGTCGGCAGACCGCTCGTAGATGGTAATCCCTCCCCGAACACTGTTGAACAGCTTCTCGACGGTGCCGTCGGCCGCCGCGATCACCGGCGTACCTTCGGACGCCATTATGTCGATCGCATCGTGACGGCGCCCCTGGCCCCGGGCCTGGTCGTAGGTGTCGACCAGCTGATCGGGCTTGATCCCAACGACCGGGAGAGCGAGCCCCGCGGGTCCGACCACGACCTGTTGGGACAGGACGACGGGGGCCGCATGCGGGGCCTCCACTGCGACGACATTCCCGCTGCGAAGAACGCTGGCCTCGCTCGACGGCACGAAATTGTAGAACCAGATCCAGAAGGCGCTGACGACCACCGCGGTCAATACGGATGTGAACAAAGCCGTGGCGGCGATCTTCCCCATGGGGCCAACTCTCCCGACCGGTGCGTTGTTCGGGTGGAACGATGCAGCAAACGACTGTTTCCAAAATTCACGTCGGTTGTTCGGGCTGGGTATACAAACACTGGCGCGGCCTGTTCTACCCA
>JBKPKF010000198.1:0-1703 GCA_046730995.1 Pseudomonadota bacterium | reverse complement strand
GCGCCCCGCCGGCCCAATCCGGCAAATGGTTCAACGCGGTCCAATATGGAGTCAGGCAGGACGATCATCTCGTCAATTTTGACGAGGTCGAGCGGCTGGCGAAGGAGCATCGGCCCAAGCTGATCATCGCGGGCGGGTCGGCCTACCCGCGCCATTTCGATTTCAAGCGCTTCCGCGAGATCTGCGATGAGGTCGGAGCGTTGTTCCTCGTCGACATGGCCCATTTCGCGGGGCTGGTCGCGGCCGGAGAGCATCCGACTCCGTTCGGCCACGCCCACGTCGTCACCACCACCACCCACAAGACTCTGCGCGGTCCGCGCGGCGGCATGGTTCTTACCGATGACGAGGAGATTGCGAAGAAGGTCAATTCGGCGGTGTTCCCGGGGCTGCAAGGCGGCCCGCTGATGCATGTCATCGCCGCCAAGGCCGTCGCCTTTGGCGAGGCGCTACAGCCGGAATTCAAAGCCTATGCGAAGGCCGTGATAGCCAATGCGCAAATGCTGGCGGGCCGCCTTAAGGAACGCGGCGCCGACCTCGTCGCCGGGGGGACGGATACTCACTTGGCGCTCGTCGATTTGCGTCCATTGGGCCTCACCGGCAAGGACGCCGACGAAAGCCTCGAGCGCGCCGGGATCACCTGCAACAAGAACGGGGTGCCGTTCGATCCCTTGCCTCCGATGAAGACCAGCGGGATCCGCGTCGGCTCGCCGGCCGGAACGACCCGGGGATTCGGCGTGGAGGAATTCCGAGACATCGCGGACATGGTTGCGGATGTCCTGGACGGACTCACAAAGAGCGGCCCTGAGAACAACGGCGAGGCCGAGCGGCAAGTGAACGAACGCGTGGTCGAGCTGTGCGCACGATTCCCGATCTACCAGGGTTGATCAGGAGCTAGGATGCGCTGCCCGTTCTGCGCGCACGAGGACAGCCAGGTTAAGGACAGCCGGCCGAGCGAGGACGGCGCGGCCATCCGCCGGCGGCGCCAGTGCGAGGCATGCGGGGCGCGCTTCACGACCTTCGAGCGAGTGCAGCTTCGCGACCTCTCGGTCGTCAAGAAGGACGGGAAGCGCGAGCCGTTCGACCGCGACAAGCTCGCCCGGGCGATCGGTCACGCCACCCGTAAGCGCGATGTCGACCCGGCGAAGATCGACCGGCTGATCAGCGGCGTCCAGCGGCAGATGGAAACGCTCGGCGACGAAGTGTCCTCCACTCGCATCGGTGAAGCGGTGATGGCGGGATTGAAGGCCATCGATCATGTGGCCTACATCCGTTTTGCTAGTATTTACAAAGACTTCAGCGACCCGGGAGATTTCGCTGAAATCGCCGAGCGGGTCGAAAAGGAAGGCCCCGTTGCCCCGCCCGGCCACGATAAGCTGCTGTGATTCGGAACAGGAACAAGCCCGCTCATCCTGAGGAGGGACTGAGCGAGCGTAGCGAGGCGAAGGCCCGTCTCGAAGGACATAAGCCCATCATCGTCCTCGTCCGTCCGCAGCTTGGCCAGAATATCGGCAAGGCGGCGCGAGCGATGCTCAACTTCGGCCTTACCGAAATGCGCCTCGTCGCTCCTCGCGATGGCTGGCCCAACCCGGACGCCGGACCGGCCGCGAGCGGCGCTGACATCGTGCTCGAACGAGCGGAGGTCCATGAGACCGTTCACTCGGCCATCGCCGATTGCTCGAATATTTTCGCCTCGACCGTTCGCC
>JBKPKF010000197.1:0-7748 GCA_046730995.1 Pseudomonadota bacterium | reverse complement strand
CCGTCGCGGTACCAGCGAACGACGGCGTCGATCACACCGCGGCGGAGGACGGAAAGCTTGATCGCCTGGCCCGGCTCCAGCGGCACGGTGGTCTCGACCCCGCACCCGTCGTAGCTGAGGTCGAGGACGTAGATTTCGTGGGTCGTGCCATCTTCCAGGACGCAAAAGCCGCGCATGCGCACGGCACGCCGCTCGCTCCGGTAGCCCGGAACGGGGATAGAATCCGAAAAGGCGGAACCGCCCAAGGCGTCCATCGCCACTCTCCACGTCGTCGCGCGCAACCCTACTCGGAGCGGGTAAATGTCGGTTTAACGACATAAGCTCTCCGCTGGCGCCCCGGGGGGCAAGCCGAGGGCGCGGCGGGCCAGATCACCATCGTCTACCGCTAGCCTAGACTAGCCCCAGATCTTCACCCGCTTGTCCGGAGCCAGGTACAATTTTTGCCCCGGCTTAACGCCGAAGGCCGGATACCAGGCGTCGATATTGCGCACGGTGAGCGCCCGGAATTGCTCGGGCGCGTGCTCGTTGGTAAGCACGATCCGGCGAAGCGTTTCAGGCCGCGACTTCACCGCCCAGGATTGCGCATAAGCGATGAAGAAGCGCTGGTCGCCGGTCAGTCCGTTCACCACCGGCGGCTCCTTGCCCTTGTACGACGCACGATAGGCTTCGTAAGCCGCGCCGAGGCCCGCGACGTCGGCAATATTCTCATTGAGCGTCTGCTTGCCGTTCACGTGCAGGCCGGGAAGCGCCTCATAGGCGTCGAACTGCTTCGCCAGCGCATCGGCCTGGGTCTGAAAGCTCTTTAAGTCGGACGGAGTCCACCAGTTGCGCATCGCGCCGACAGCGTCGAACAGCGCTCCGCCGGTGTCGAAGCTGTGGCTGATCTCGTGCCCGATCGTCGCTCCGATCGCGCCATAGTTGAAGGCGGCGTCTGCATTGGGGTCGAAGAACGGTTTGACGAGGATCGCCGCGGGGAAGTTCAGGGCATTCTGCACCGGAAGGTTGACTGCGTTCACCAGCTGCGGCGGCATCCACCATTCGTGGCGGTCCATCGGCTTGCCGATCTTGGCGATCTGGTGCCGATACTCCCACAGCGCGACATTCTTCTGGTTCGCGTAAGCATTGTCGGCCGTGATTTGCACCCCGCCATAGTCGCGCCAGCTGTCGGGATAGCCGACTCCGACGACGATGCCCTGGACCTTCTTCAAGGCTTCCTGCTTGGTCGCGGGACTCATCCAGCCGATCGCCTGGACGCGCCGCGCGAACGCCGCCTTGAGGTTGTCGACCATGGTCTGGATTTCGGCCTTCGAAGACGCGGGGAAATATTTGTCGACATAGGCCTTTCCGACCGCGTCCTGCAGCGCGCTGCTGGTCGCATTCAGCGCCAGCGCGTCGCGCGGCCGCTGCTGGGGCGTCCCGGCAAGCACGGTGCCGTTGAATGCGAAGCTCGCGTCGCGGAAGGGCTTAGGCAACACGTTCGCCTGTTGGTTGAGCGTGTGAAAGGCCAGCCAGTCCTTCCAGTTCTGCAGCGGTTCCGAAGCGACCAGCGCCGACAGCTTCGGGATCGACGCGAAATGGTAGGCGTCGAACTTCTGGGCGCCGCTAAGCCCGGCCGCGCCGAGCAGCGCGGCCCAGTCGATCCCCGGAGCCTTCTGCTCCAGCTGCACCCTCGTCCAGACCTGCGCCCCGTTCTTGAAATCCTGGCTCTGGTCGATCGGCTCGTGCGCCTGCGCGATCTTGGTCTCGAGCGCCATGATGCGACCGGCCGCGCCCGCCGCGTCCGGATAGTTCGCGTCCTGCAGGATGGTCTGGACGTACGATTTGTACTTGTTCCGGGTCTCGGCCATCTTCGGATCGGCGGAGAGATAATATTCACGCTCGGGAAGACCGATGCCGCCCTGCATCAAATAAGGAAGCTGCTCTCCGGGGGTGTTGAGACCCTGCGACACGAACACGCCGAACAGATTTTCGGTGCGGAAGTTGGTCGCATTCAACGGATCGGTATCGGCCCGCAGCGTGCCTCCGATCGCCGCGCTCAGTGCCTTTTTGTCGGCAATGGCGTTGATCGCGTCGAGGTCGGCCTTCGCTGGAGCCAGGCCCGCTTTGTCGATCGCATCGGTGTTGAGATAAGCCTTGTAGTAATTGGCGATCAGCGCGTCGGGTCCGCTGCTGGGATTGGACTTGACGATATTGTCGAACAGCTCGCGCGTGTTTTTCTCGCGCAGCAGGTCCGCGATGTAAAAGCCTCCGATCCGCGACCGGTCGGCGGGGATTTCGGTGGTCTTGACCCAGGTGCCATTGGCGTAAGCGAAGAAGTCGTCTCCGGGGGCGACCGTCTTATCCATCCAACTGAGGTCGATGCCAATCTCGCTTCCAGGCTTGATCTCGGCCTTGTTGCCGGGCTGCGTATTGCACGCAGCCAGCGCGAGCGCGGGCATGACGAACCAGAGTGACGAACGCATCATCGAACGGCCTTTCCTAGTGTGTGCTTTGCCAACGCCTGCAGCACCGGCTAGGCGAGCGGCAGAATTTTTCGACCAACGGGCACGGCCAGACGCATGAGCGCACCGCGTATCGAAACGAAAATCGCCACCGACAGCGAAGAGTTCCGCGCGCGTTCCGAACACAACCGAGCGCTCGCGGAGAAATTGCGCGACGATGTCGCCGACGCGGCCAAGGGCGGCACGGAGAAACATCGCGCACGCCACGTCGAGCGCGGTAAGCTGCTTCCGCGCGACCGCGTCGAACGCCTGCTCGATCCCGGTTCGCCATTCCTTGAGATCGGACAGCTCGCAGCTTGCGACATGTACGAGGGTGAGGTGCCTGGCGCCGGCATCATCGCCGGCATCGGCCGAGTGTCGGGCCGGCAGGTGATGATCGTCTGCAACGACGCGACGGTCAAAGGCGGCACCTACTATCCGCTAACCGTCAAGAAGCATCTCCGCGCCCAGGAGATCGCCGAGCAGAACCGGCTCCCGTGCGTCTATCTGGTGGACAGCGGGGGAGCGAACCTGCCGCACCAGGCCGAGGTCTTCCCCGACCGAGACCATTTCGGGCGCATCTTCTTCAACCAGGCGCAGATGAGCTCCAAGGGCATTCCCCAGATCGCCTGCGTGATGGGGAGCTGCACGGCGGGCGGCGCGTATGTCCCGGCGATGAGCGACGAGAGCGTCATCGTCCGCAACCAGGGGACGATCTTCCTCGGCGGCCCGCCGTTGGTGAAAGCAGCGACCGGCGAGGAAATCAGCGCCGAAGATCTTGGCGGCGGCGACCTCCACGCGAAGAAGTCGGGCGTCGTCGATCACCTCGCCGAGAATGATGAGCATGCGCTGACCATTGTCCGCGACATCGTTTCGACGCTTCAGCCGGAGGCCGGCGCGGACTTGGAACTGCGCGAGCCGCGACCGCCCTTGTTCGATGCCGAGGAATTGTACGGAATCATCCCCGAGGACGTGCGCGCGCCCTATGACGTGCACGAAGTGATCGCGCGCATCGTCGACGCCTCAGAATTCCACGAGTTCAAGCCGCTCTACGGATCGACGCTGGTTTGCGGGTTCGCTCACATCTGGGGCATTCCCGTCGCCGTCCTCGCCAACAACGGGATCCTGTTCAGCGAGAGCGCGGTCAAAGGCGCGCATTTCATCGAGCTCGCCTGTCAGCGCCGAACGCCCTTGCTGTTCCTTCAAAACATCTCGGGCTTCATGGTCGGTGGGAAATATGAAGCGGAGGGCATCGCCAAGCACGGTGCCAAGCTGGTCACCGCGGTTGCGACCGCGAGCGTGCCCAAGATTACCGTGCTGATCGGCGGCAGCTTCGGCGCCGGCAATTACGGCATGGCCGGCCGCGCTTATTCGCCTCGCTTCCTCTTTACCTGGCCCAATTCGCGCATCAGCGTGATGGGCGGGGAGCAGGCGGCGAGTGTGCTCGCCACGGTCCACCGCGACGCCGACAAATGGACTCCCGCGCAGGCGGAGAAGTTCAAGCAGCCCATCCGCGACGATTACGAAGCGCAGGGCAATCCGTGGCATGCAACAGCGCGGCTGTGGGACGACGGGATCATCGATCCGGCGCAGACGCGCGATGTGCTCGGGCTCGCATTCGCGGCGACCTTGAATGCGCCGATCCCGGATCGGCCGCAGTTCGGCGTGTTCAGGATGTGACGCTCCATGCTCTCGATCCTACTCGCGCTTGCTGCTCAGACGTCATCGGGCAAGCTTCCACCTGCCCAGACGCTTCCTCCACCGGTCGGGGAGGAGCAGTCGGTCCTCGCCTCGGTCAATGCGCTGCTTGCATCCTTCCGCAGCGGCGATTCCGCAGCGATGCTGCGCTGGGTCTATCCCGACGGACGAGTGACGGCGACCGGTACGCGGGCGACTAGCAGCGGCCTTCGCCAGGAAAGCTGGAGGCAATTCGCCCAGCGCATCATCCCCGCCGCGACATTCGACGAAACCATCAGCGATCCGGCGATCGAAATCGATGGGGACGCCGCAATGGTCTGGGCGCCGTTCGTCGTTCGCGTCGGCGGCAAGGTTGCCAATTGCGGCGTCGACCATTTCGATCTGGTCCGCGAGAACGGCGCGTGGAAGGTGATGAACCTGACCTTCTCGTCGCGCATCACAGGGTGCCCGGCGCCATGATCGAGCTCTTCTTGGTCCCGACCGTTGTCGCGCCAAAGCCTGTCCAAGCTTACCCCATCGTCGCAAGCGTCGACAGCGCTTCCGATGAGCCGATGAAGGGTCGTTGCAAGGTGAGGGTTGGTAGCTCGACGAGGAGTTCCAGCCGCTGTGAATATGAGATGGCCGGCGATGGCTCATTTGAACTGTGGCCCGATCCGCCTTCGAATTATTATGTCGCCGTCGATATCGATCACGGCTCTGCGAGGGCGCGAACCAACGGCGGAGAGGACCTCGGTCTCGTCAAAAAGCGCGGAGCATGTTGGGTGAATCCGAAAGTGCAGATTTGCCTGTGGCGGCGATGATTCGGATGTTCGCGGCATGACGGGGACCACGCTCTACGATCCTCCCCGGAACGGGGAGGATTTGTTGTGATCGCGTCCCTTCTCATCGCTAACCGCGGGGAGATCGCGTGCCGAGTGATCCGCACCGCTCGGCGGCTCGGGATCCGCACGGTCGCAGTCTATTCGGATGCGGACGCCAAGGCGCTGCACGTGCGCATGGCGGATGAGTCGGTGCACATCGGGCCCAGCCCGGCACGGGAAAGCTATCTCGTCGGCGAGCGGATCATCGCGGCCGCGAAAGCGACGAAGGCTGAGGCGATCCACCCGGGCTACGGCTTCCTTTCCGAGAATGCCGCCTTCGCTGAGGCGGTGATCGGCGCCGGCCTGATCTGGGTCGGGCCCAAGCCTGCCAGCATCCGCGCCATGGGCCTCAAGGATGCAGCGAAGAAATTGATGGCGGAGGCGGGCGTGCCGGTTACCCCCGGCTATCTCGGCGAGAACCAGGACCCGAAGCACCTCAAGAAGGAAGCTGACGCGATCGGCTATCCCGTGCTGATCAAGGCGGTCGCGGGCGGCGGCGGCAAAGGCATGCGCCGCGTCGACGACGCGAAGGGCTTCGACGACGCGCTGGAGAGCGCCAAGCGCGAGGCGGCCAGCGCCTTTGGCGACGACCGGGTGCTGATCGAGAAATACATACTCTCGCCGCGCCACATCGAAGTGCAGGTGTTCGGCGACAGCCACGGCAATGTCGTTCACCTGTTCGAGCGCGATTGCTCCCTTCAGCGCCGCCACCAGAAGGTGATAGAGGAAGCCCCCGCTCCCGGCATGGACGCGGAGACCCGAGATGCGGTGTGCGGCGCCGCCGTGCGCGCGGCCCGGGCAGTGAATTACGAAAATGCCGGAACGATTGAGTTCATTGCCGACGCGTCCGACGGTCTCAAGCCCGATCGCATCTGGTTCATGGAAATGAACACCCGGCTTCAGGTCGAGCATCCGGTGACGGAGGAGATCACGGGGCAAGACCTGGTCGAATGGCAGCTCCGAGTCGCATCAGGCGAGAAGTTGCCCAAGAAGCAGCAGGAGCTGACGATCACCGGCCACGCGATCGAGGCGCGGCTCTACGCCGAGGATCCCGCGAAGGGATTTCTGCCGAGCGTGGGGAAGCTCGACCATTTCGACCTCGGCGGGGAGGGCCGCATCGAAACCGGGGTCGAAGAGGGCGACGCGATATCGCCATTCTACGATCCGATGATCGCCAAGCTCATCGCCGGCGGCGCGACGCGCGCGGCGGCGATCGAAGAGCTCGCGGCAATCCTCGACGAGGTCGAAATATGGCCGGTGCGGACCAACGCCGGGTTCCTGTTCAACGCTCTCCTGTTCCCGGGCTTCGGCACCGGCGAAATCGATACTGGATTCATCGAACGCAACCTTCCCGAGCTCGTCCCCAATCCCGAGCCGAGCGACGAAATTTGGCGTGGCGCGGCTGCAGTCGCATTGGCAGTCGAGGAAGAGGCCGAGCCGCTCGGCCGGCTATCCGGCTTCCGTCTGAATGCGCGCGCCGGTAGCCGGGCGACCCTTGGACGGCACGGCGAGTTCCGGACCATAGCGACCGACGACGGCGACATGGCTGCCGTGTCGGGCTTCCGCGACGATGAGCGCGTGGTGGTGTTCTACGAAGGGCAGGCTTTCGAATTCGGACTGACTTCGCGCGGCACGGGCACCTCGTACGGCGTCCACGACGGTGACGTCGAGGCACCGATGCCCGGGAAGGTGACTTCCGTCGATGTTTCCAATGGCGAAAAGGTTGCAAAGGGGCAACGCTTGCTCACCTTGGAAGCCATGAAGATGGAGCATTCGCTGACCGCGCCGTTCGACGGCACGATTGCCGATCTATCCGCCACCGCGGGCCAGCAAGTGAGCGAAGGGCAGATGCTCGTGAAAATCTGCCCTCCGGCCGACGGATAAAGGCTTAGACGACGTGCTCGTTGTGCCCGTAGGCGAGGATCGTCATGAAGCCGTGGCGATTGGCAGAGCCGCTGGCCGCGAACTTCTCGCTGGACGCTTCCTGGCAACCATAGCTGAGGCCGGTGTCGCCCGATAAATCGACGACCCTGCAGCCGCTAACCCCGCCGGTGCCGTCAATCGCGAGCGCCATCACCTTCTTGCCGAGCAATTTCTCGCCCTGCTGGATGGCCGAATCTCCCGGCGCCTCGCCCAGGTTGAACCGGCGCTCGAACGTGATCGCGGTATAGCCGTCGCTGGTCGAAGCGGGCTGAGCGGACATCGTCCCGCCGACGACCTTGCAGTCGGCTCCGGAAGAAGCCGGGCGATTGGTCTGGTACTGGCAACCCTGCGCTTCGCCGCCGCCCGTCATCCTGATAGTCACCTTCTCCCACCAGGAATCCGACGGCAGAGGGGCAGCTGCGCTTGCAATGGCGGGAAGGGCAATAAGGCTAAGCGGAACGATCAAGCGGAGCACGACACATCTCCTTCTTCGCGCCCTGCTCCAGCGGCATGATTGCCGCTACCACCTGCCCGCCAAACGCCTGAAGGCGCTTTGGTGTCCTATGGCTCGGGCGGAGGCGGCTGATGCTGAGGGAGGATTGGCGCCGAGGCGTCGCGTTCGCGCGCCGGTCCGAGGGCAGGGAATCTGGCCCAAATAGAAATGGGGGCCGGCATTGCTGCCAGCCCCCACTGCGCCGAGCGAAGGATCTGCCGGTGTTCGTAACCTGGTTCAAGTAACCCGAAGGCCCCAAGAACCCGCTCTCGATCCTGGCTCACCAGCTCAGGC
>JBKPKF010000196.1:0-15420 GCA_046730995.1 Pseudomonadota bacterium | reverse complement strand
ATCGCGAGGCGGCAAAGGGAAAGCAATCCGGTCGGACGCAGGAGATTCAGCGGCTGATCGGCCGTTCGCTGCGCGCCATCGTAGACCTTCCAAAGCTCGGCGAGCGGCAGGTGATCGTCGATTGCGACGTCATCCAGGCTGACGGCGGAACCCGGACGGCGTCGATCTCCGGAGGCTGGGTGGCCCTTCGGATCGCAGTCGACAAGCTGCTGGAATCGAAGGCGATTTCCAAAGACCCCATCCGCACCCAGGTGGCTGCGGTGAGCTGTGGGATTTACCGAGGCAACGCAGTGCTCGACCTTGACTATGACGAGGACAGCCAGGCCGGCTGCGACGGCAACTTCGTCCTCACGGCCGAGGGCGCGATTGTCGAGGCGCAGGTGACGGCCGAGGGCGAATGCTATGATGAGGAGGGGCTGCTTCGACTGCTTCGCCTCGCCCGCATCGGCTGCGACGAAATTTTCGCGGCCCAACTGAAGGCGGCCGGCCAAAAGGAAATCAAAGCGTGAGGCCGATTGGAGACAGGCTGGTCATCGCGACCCACAATCCGGGCAAGCTCCGCGAAATTGCCGAGCTGGTGGCGCCACTCGGAATCGTGTGCGTCGGCGCGGCCGAGCTGGACCTCCCGGAACCCGAGGAGATCGGAAATACCTTCGCCGACAATGCAGATCTGAAGGCCCGCGAAGCCGCGGACCTCAGCGGTCTGCCGGCGCTCGCCGACGATAGCGGGCTCTGCGTCGACGCGCTTCATGGCCGCCCCGGCATTTTCTCGGCGCGCTGGGCAGAGGACGAGGACGGCAACCGCGACTGGATGCGGGCGATGGAAAAGGTCTGGCGCGAGGTCGAGGCAGCCGAGCCGGACGCCGCTCCCGCGGCGCATTTCGCCTGCTCCCTGGCGATCGCCTGGCCAAACGACGGCCAGGTCGAAACGTTCGACGGCAGGGTCGAGGGGACGCTCGTCTGGCCGCCTCGCGGGGACCGCGGCTTCGGCTATGACCCGATTTTCGTTCCCGTGGGCCATGAGATGACCTTCGGCGAGATGGAACCGCTCGCGAAGCACAAGATGAGCCATCGCGCGGACGCTTTCCGCAAATTCGTCGCGGCGCTCAGCGAATGACCGGCGAGCCGCTAGCGCTCTACGTCCACTGGCCGTTTTGCGTGAGCAAATGCCCCTATTGCGACTTCAACAGCCATGTCCGCGCATCGATCGACCAGGGCGAATGGCGCGAGGCCCTGCTGACCGACCTTGCTCACGAGGCGAGGCTGCTGCCGGGGCGCACGCTGACCTCGATCTTTTTCGGCGGGGGCACGCCGTCGCTCATGGACCCCGCGACCGTCGAATCCTTGATCGATGCCGCGACGACCTGCTGGACGCCCTCCTCGGGCATCGAGATCACGCTCGAGGCCAACCCGAACTCAGTCGAGGCCGCACGCTTTGCGGATCTTGCGGTCGGGGGCGTCAATCGGCTGTCGCTGGGCTTGCAGAGCTTCGATGATCGAGCGCTCGAGTTCCTCGGCCGCGCGCACTCGGCCAGGGAGGGATTTGCAGCGCTCGAGATCGCCCAGCGGAATTTCCGGCGAGTCAGTTTCGATCTGATCTACGCGTTGCCCGGCGACACGGAGGACAGGTGGTCCGCGACCCTCGCCCAAGCGCTTTCGCTCGGCACTCGGCATTTGTCGCTCTACCAGCTCACGATCGAACCCGGGACGCGTTTCGCCAGCGACGTTGCGAAGCATCGATTCGAGCCGGTCGGCGCCGAGACGGCCGCGGTCCTCTATGAGCTGACCGGCGATATGACGTCGGAGGCCGGAATGCCGGCTTACGAGATCAGCAATCACGCCCGCGCAGATCATGTGAGCCACCATAACCTCACCTACTGGCGCTATGGCGATTATGCCGGGGTCGGGCCGGGTGCGCACGGGCGGCGCCTTGGAACGCGGTCCGTACGGCACAAGAAGCCCGAGAACTTCCTTTCCGCGCTTCAGCGAAACGGGAATGGAATTGTCGAAGAGGCGCAATTGTCCTCGACCGAGGCGGCCGACGAGGCGCTCGTCATGGGACTTCGGCTGACCGAAGGGATTGATGCGCAGGCGATCGCAGGCCGCTTCGGACTGTCATCGATCGTCGACTGGGGGCGGGTCGATCGCCTCGTTAGCTCAGGTCATTTGACGCGCGAGGGACCGCGCATCGCTCTTACGCCGAAAGGTCGTTTGCTGCTCGATGCGATCCTCGGCGAGATCGCCCTTCCCGAGCCTATCTCGGCGGGTTCGGAGCCGATGCCGGAGTTGCTTGTGCTGCGGGCGCGATAGGGGCTGCAGTCTTTGCCCTCGCATCGGCCTCGGCCTTGGCGTTGTCAGCCGCTACGCCCGCCAGGAATTTGTAGTTGTCGACCGAACTCGCGAGATAATCGTCGACGGTCAGATCGGCATCGGTTGCGGCGTCTTTGCGCTTGGTGCCGTTCTTGACTTCGAAAGCGATGAGCGCGTTCCTGAGACCGGCGATCTGCGGGCTGCAGGCGTTGCGGGCAAAGGCCTCATATGCGTCGCCGGCAACCTTGGTCTTCTTCGCTTCGACGCTGGCCTGCTTGAGGCAGTCCTTGTACGCATTTGTCGGAGCAGCAACGGTGGCCTGCGACGCGGCCAGAAACATCGCCGATGCGGCGATCAATACAATCATCGTACCTCTCCCCAGGCACTCACGATTCCGAGAATGACTCCTTTTTTGTGTGATTGGAAGTGCTTATCGGTGCGCGTTCATGACTGACCCGCTTCTTCCCGGCCTCTATATCGTCGCAACACCCATCGGGAATCTGGGCGATCTCAGCTCGCGGGCGGCCGACACCTTGCGACGGGCCGATCGCGTCCTTGCAGAAGATACGCGCGTAACGGGCAAATTGCTCGCGCATATCGGCGCCGACACGCCAATGCGGCGCTACGACGACCACACCACCGAAGCCGAACGGCAAGCGATCGTGAATAACCTCGCCAGCGAGGCGGTCGCGCTGGTCAGCGACGCTGGAACCCCGCTGATTTCCGATCCGGGCTACAAATTGGTGCGCGCCGCGCGGGAAGCTCGCCGCCAGATTGTCACGGTGCCCGGCCCGTGTGCAGCGATCGCCGCCCTCACCCTATCCGGACTGCCCACCAACCGTTTCCTGTTCCTCGGCTTCCTTCCGGCCAAAGCGAAGGCACGATCCGACGCCATCGCCGAGATTGCCTCCGTTCGCGCCACCCTGATCATTTATGAAAGCGGGCAGCGGCTCGGCGAAACGCTTGGAGCGCTGAGGAAGCAGCTCGGACCGCGTGATGCGGCGGTGGCACGCGAACTCACAAAGTTCCACGAGGAATGTGTAACCGGCAACCTCACTGAGCTCACAGATCGCTATGCCAGCGTGGTTCCGAAGGGCGAAATCGTGATCGTCGTCGGCCCACCGATCGAGACGGAACCGGTCAGCCAGGGCGATCTCGACGCGCTGCTCGAAGCCGCCATGGAGGATTTGTCGCCGTCCCGCGCAGCCGCCGAGGTCGCCGAGCGGCTCGGAATCCCCCGCAAGCGCGCCTACGCGCGCGCGCTCGAGCTCTCGCGCAAGTGAACCGGCACGAAGCCGAGAAGCGCGGCCGAGGCGCCGAAAGCATCGCCTGCTGGTACCTGCGGCTGCATGGCTGGCGAATCCTCGCTCGACGGGCCCGCGTTCCTGGAGGGGAGGTGGACATTGTCGCCAAACGGGGGCGCACACTCGCTTTCGTCGAGGTCAAGGCGCGCGCCGATGCGGATTCTGCAGGTTTTTCGCTCGATGAATGGCGCCTTCGCCGGGTCGCGATCGCCGCCGAGCGGCTGATGCCACGGTACATGGACGGCGTGGACGACGTGCGCATCGACGCGATCTTCATAGTCCCGTTTCGCTGGCCGACGCATCTGCCCAACGTCTGGCAAGGGTGACAAAGCCGTAAGCCTCGCCTAGGCGCGCGCCCATGCCGCTTCGCGTCGCCGTCCAGATGGATCCGCTCGAGACGATCAATATCGCGGGCGATTCGACCTTCGCGCTGATGCTCGGGGCCCAGGCGCGCGGGCACAAGCTCTACCATTATCTGGCGCAGGACCTGACCTATCAGGACGGCCGCCTCTACGCCGGTGTGCACGAGGTTAGCGTGCAGGCCGTGGCGGGGGATCACTTCAGCCTCGGCGCCTTTTCGATCCTTGACCTCGGCAGCGATGTCGACGTCGTCTTGATGCGCCAGGACCCGCCGTTCGACCTCGGATATATTACCGCCACGCACCTACTCGAGCGGATCCAGGACGAGACCCTGGTGGTCAATGACCCCGCGGCAGTCCGGAACGCGCCAGAGAAGGTCTGGGTGCTCGATTTCGCGCGCTTCATGCCTCCGACGATGGTGACGAGGTCGCTCGGAGCCGCGCGAAAGTTCCTTTCAGAACATGGCGAAATCGTCCTGAAACCGCTTCACGGCAATGCCGGAAAGGCGGTGTTCAAGATTTCCGGCGACGGCGCCAACCTGTCGGCGCTGATGGAGCTGTTCAACGCGACTTATCGCGAACCGCATGTCCTTCAGGTGTTCGTCCCCGACGTCACGAAGGGCGACAAGAGGATCATCCTTATTGACGGCGAGTTCGCCGGAGCGGTCAACCGCGTACCGGCGGCCGGCGATATCCGGTCGAACCTCGCGCTGGGCGGCACCGCCGAAGCGGCCGAGCTGACCGACGCCGAGCGGGAAATCTGCGATGCACTCGGGCCCGAACTGAAACGGCGCGGACTGCTGTTTGTCGGGATCGACGTCATCGGCGGACGCTGGCTTACCGAAATCAACGTGACTTCGCCGACCGGGATCGTCGCCGTCGACAAGTTCAATGGAACGGATACCGCGGCCTTAATCTGGGACGCGATCGAGCGACGCCTGCCCTTGCTCGGCTAGAATGATCCGATACGGCCGGGCCGACTCAATGAAATCATCGTTCTGCCTTCCAAGTCATTCATCCGAAATGGTTATTTAGCGGCTCGTTTACCGGAATCTCCCTAGCCCGAACGGGTCGCGGCGAAACGGCCTCCCCACTAGCCGCAATCGACGCGACGAGTTCAGCCTGCAAGGGTTCAGGCGCGGGGGTGGGCGTGGCGATAAACGTCGAGCAGGCGTGCCGCGTCCACCGCCGTATAGATCTGGGTCGACGACAGGCTGGCATGACCCAGCAACTCCTGGAGCGCCCGCAAATCCGCGCCCCTCGCGAGCAAATGGGTCGCGAAGCTGTGCCGGAGGGCGTGCGGGGTCAAAGTGTCGGGAAGCCCCAGCCGGCGGCGGGCGCTCGCGACCGAGCGCCGCACAAGATCGGAATTGAGAGGACCGCCGCGCGCCCCGACGAACAGGGGAGCCTCTCCGGAGATCGGAAACGGGCATCGGCGGAGATAATCCTCGATCGCTTCGCGAACCGCCGGCACGATCGGCACGACGCGTGTCTTCGACCGCTTTCCGGTGACTCGGAGCGTCGACCCGATCGGAAGCATATTCGCGGTCAGCGACAGCGCTTCAGCGACGCGCAGCCCAGCGCCATACAGCAAGAGGAGGACGGCTAGATCGCGTGCACCGATCCATGGCGCGCTCGCGGCACCTGCGGCGTCCTCCGCCAGCCCCATAGCCTCGTCGGGAGATGCCGGGCGCGGAAGAGTCCGCGGACGCTTCGGTGCCCGGGTCCGCGGCAGCTGAGCCGGTGTGCCTGCCTGCTCGGCGGCATATTTGAGGAAGGCACGCACCCCCGACAGCTCGCGCGCCGCCGAGGACGGCCCGAGCCCATCGGCGCGGCGTTGCGCGAGGAAGGCCCGAAGGTCAGGAGCGGTCAAAGCGAGAAGGCCGTCGGGGCCGATCACCTCAGCGCGATACTTGCCAAGGAAGTCTATGAAACGATGCGCCGTCGCGACATAGGCGCGGACAGTGTGAGCAGAGCGTCTGCGATCGTGCTGCAAATGGCCGGCCCAGCGCGCTGCGAGGGCGGCGGCAGGGTGAACTAACTCAGCTTCGGTTCGATCAGCCACCGGCGGATGATAGCCGCAAGGCTCCGCCCTAGGAACATCAGCAATTCCGATCCGTGGCGAGCGTCGAGATTGAGCTCGGCCCGCTGGCCGATCGCCAGCAATCCCGACGGCAATGGCGGCTCGCAATCGATCCTCACGAGGGCCTCGGCGCGGATCAGGTCGCAGGCCGGTCCGAACAAAGGATGACCGCGTCCGACCGTCCGCATTTCGACCCCGTTGACGTCGCGCACCAAGCGTTCGAGCAGCCGCGGTTCGACTAACTGGACGCCGTTGCCGTCCGCCCGAAAACCTTTGTCTCCGATGATCAGCGCCAAAGCGACCGCGTCGATCCGGAGGATCAACGGCCATTCCTGGGTCACGACGTGAAGCAGAGCGTCGACTCCGTCCGCTTCCATCGCCGCGAGCACCGCCGAATGGATCGAGGCGACTGCTCCCGAATGGCCGCGGGCGAAAGCGATCAGGTCCTGGTTGGCTTCCTCGGCCGCGCCCAGGCGCTCGCGCAGATGCGCGACCGCGCGTTCCTCGAACGGAATGACCGTAGCCATAGTGGCGGAGGATACGCCCGCAGCGGTTAATTTCCTACTCAACGGCGCTTACGAGCCGGAACCAGGCCAAAAAGAAAGCGGCGGCGCCTTTCGGCACCGCCGCCCCCATGCTCTTACGCGACGAACGCTTAGAGCTTGTTCGAAACGTTGTTGAACGTCGTTCCGAGCTTCGTGCCGATGTTCTGCATCGCAGTGATAGCGGCAACGGCGATCAGGGCCGCGATCAGGCCGTATTCGATGGCGGTCGCGCCCTTGCTGTTTTTAATCAGCTTCAGAAACTTGCTCATGGTCTAGCTCCTTGATTCCAAGGGGACTCGTGTCCCACCCTGCTGTCCACACCGTGCAGGATTGCAAGAAATTACGATGTTACCCTTAGGAAAGAGTTACACCTGAAGGTTGACGGGCGTTAACCGCGATGTTGGCCGGAGGCGTGCCGTCAGCCGATTTGCTGGCCCGTTTTCTGCCAATCGGCGAGGAAACTCTCGATCCCAAGCTCGGTCAGCGGATGCTTGAAGAGCTGCCAGATGATCTTGGGCGGCGCCGTCATCACGTCGGCGCCGATCTTGGCGGCCTCCACGACGTGCATCGGGTGGCGTACGCTGGCCACCAGTATTTCCGTCGCGAAATCATATTGGTCATAGATCTGGCGGATGTCGGAAATCAGCTCCATTCCCGGCTGACCAATATCGTCTAGCCGCCCAACGAAGGGCGAGATGAAGCTCGCGCCGGCCTTCGCCGCCAGAAGCGCCTGTGCGGCTGAGAAGCAGAGCGTCACATTGACCATTGTCCCGTCGCCCGTCAGCGCTTTGCAGGCTTTCAGCCCCGCGGGGGTGAGTGGAACCTTGACCGCGATATTCTTGGCGATCTTCCGAAGGACTTCGGCTTCGCGCATCATGCCTTCATAGTCGAGCGCGACAACCTCGGCGGATACTGGGCCGCTTACGACTCCGCAGATCTCGCGGACGACCTCGAGGAAATCGCGGCCGGCCTTCTGGACGAGCGATGGATTGGTCGTGACCCCATCGAGCAGCCCGGTCTCGGCGAGCTCGCGGATTTCGTCGATCTCGGCGGTGTCGGCGAAGAACTTCATTGATCACCCTCGGCTCTGTAATGACCCATGGCATAGCGGCGAGCGCGACAGCCGTCACTCGATTCGGGAGGTCTCAATGAGCGAGCATGTTCGGGTCGAACGCGAGGGGCCGGTCCTCGCGATCACGCTCAACCGGCCCGAGCGGCGCAACGCCATCACGGTCGCAATGTATGCGGCACTGGCCGACGCGATCGAGAGCGCCGCGGGCGACCCGACCATCCGACTCATTACAGCGCGTGGCGAGGGCCAGGATTTCGCAGCCGGCAACGACCTCGCGGACTTCCTCGAGGCGGTTCCCCGCGGCGATGAAGAAATCCCGGTCTGGCGGCTGCTCCGAGCTGTCGCGGAATGCGAAACTCCAATCGTCGCCGCCGTTCACGGCAATTGCGTCGGCATCGGGACGACCCTGCTGCTCCATTGCGATCTCGTCGTCGCGGACGAGACTGCGAAATTTTCCATGCCGTTCGTGGACCTTGGCCTGGTCCCCGAAGCCGCGAGCTCCATGTTGTTCCCACGCCTCGCCGGCCGCCGTCGAGCGGCGCGCTTCTTACTGCTTTCGGAGCCGTTCGGGGCCGAGGAGGCGCTGCAATTCGGGCTTGTCAGCCACGTCGTCCCGGCCGGCGCCCAGGACGAGGCCATGGCGCGGATCGTCGCTTCGCTACTCGCCAAGCCCGCCGAGGCGCTGCGGCGGACGCAGCACCTGCTGCGTCATGGCGCACGCGAGGAAACGCTCGAGCGGATGCAGCTTGAAAGCGCGGAATTCACCGAGCGCCTTGCCTCACAAGAGGTCAAGGACGCGATCGCCGCGTTCTTCGCGAAGAAGAAACCAGCTTCGGTTTGAAGTCGATCAGCTGATCAAGAGGCGAGATAAACGCGCTTCGAGCGAGTCAGCGTTACAGTCGGTCCCGTGAAGAACAGGAAGTTCATCGTTTGATGATAGGTGACCGTAACGGTTTTGTACCCGCTCGCTGCTGTCGTGCTGTCGACCGTCGGCGTATCGAACGTGCCGCTGGCCATTCCGAAGAGCTTGCTGTTGACCTTGGTCTTGATCTGATCGTCGGTTGGCAAAGTGCATCCGCTGCTGCTGATCGAAAGACACAGCGTGCCGTAGCGGGCCCCTTCACCCAGCGCATGCTGCATACCGGCCTGGGCTTGGAAGACCTGGCCGAGCGTGAATATTCCGTAGATCATGGTCACGAGCACCGGCAACGCCAGCGCCATCTCCAATGCCGCCGCGCCGCGTTCGTCGCAACGAAGGTTCGACCGGCGGGTCATTGGATGCGCACCGAAGCATATCCGCTGACGACGATGTCGCCGTTGGAATTGGCGTTCGGCCAGAGGCGCGAGCGAAACATCGGCGTGAAGGAATTCTCAATCTTTACACTAACGTAACGGGACACAGCGTCGGACGAGCTCGCACAGTCGCCGGTGAAGGTCTCATGCGTCGTGCTTGAGCCGCACTCCCGCCAGGAGTCCGAGGTAATCGTGTTCCCGGTGCTGAAGCCAGCTTCGGTCGCCGCGCTCGCAGCCTCCGCGGGAAGGGCGCTGTTGTAGCCGGAGGTCGCAACACTCTTCTGCTGCTCGATTTTCTCGATGGTGCGCTGTGCAGCTTGCTCCAACCGGAGCTTCATCGAAAAGGCGCGAGAAAGGTCGGTCATGCCGATGACCATTGCCGCCATTACGGGTGCGACAAGCGCGAGCTCGACGAGTGCGGCTCCTCGCTCGTTCGCGCGTAGCCTCGTGATAATGGAAGTCATCATTCCACCAACCTCACCATGTAACCATCGAACGAGGGAGGTCCGCCCGGACAGTTGTTGTTGATGGTCGAGTTGCCGTTAAACGAGACCGTCCAAGCCACGAGCCGGATGCAATTCGTACTGACGCCACCATCGCCGCTGAGCATCACTTCCTGCGAGGGGATATAGATGGAGCCGGAAATGGTAGACGACGAATTGCCGTTGATCTTATTGCAATTGTTACAATCCAACGCCCGGCGGTCCTTGTAAACGACCATATTGGCATAGGTTCCCGTCGTCGGCGGCGACATGTTGATCGTCGCGCCGCCGTTCAGTGTCACTTTGCCGATCGAGTTGTTGGTGATGTTCGTGGCATCCGTCGTAAGGATGAACGTGCAGCGGGTGCAGTTCAGCGTCGCTCCGCCATTCACCGTCAGATCGCCGCCATTGAGGATGATCGTCGCATCCGTAAAGGAGGCCGATTGACCCGACGAAAGCGTCAGACTCGTGTAGCAGAAGGTTCCGTTGCTGCCCGTGACCGAGTTGGCGCTGCCGCGCAGCGCCGCTTGATTGCAGCCGTTCGGGACGGTCGGCGCGTTGACGCTGGCGAAGGGATCGGGCTGCGGCGGTGCATAGGGTTGAAAGGTCGTTCCGGTCGCAAAACCGGTTGTGCTCGCGATCTGGCCAACGGCTGCCACAGGGGACGCCGTAATAGTTGGCGAACCATTTGGATCGACCGCGGCGGCTCCCTTAGCGTTGGTCTTCATTCCGCAACCGAGGTTGACGGTCGGATTACCTGAAAAAGTCAGCCCCGTTGCGACACTGTTCTTCAGGCTGATGACGCAGTATTTTCCGTCCTGCACCATAGCAGCCGTGGCTGCAGCAGTGATTGTCGGGGCCGTACTAATGAATAGGCTCGAGAAGGGCAGCGACTGCTGGCCCGTAAGCGTAACCTTCACAGCGTTATAGGAACTTGAAGTCCAGGCCCCGGAGGTCGGGGGCGCCTGGACGGCGCAGGTCGGGGTGGTCCCGAGACGGCTATTGATGTCGTTGACAGTAAGGGCGCGCGACACAGGCGTGCTGCCGGTGCATGCGCCACTGACTACCGTTTGTGACGCGAGCTTGCCAAAAACACCCGCGAGCGCGGCACTGTCGGCTGTGCGCTGAAGCTGTCTCTTCCACAGCGACCATTGAATGGTGTCAGTCGCAAGACCGACCGATCCGATAACCAAGGGCAGTGCCGCGGCCGCGATGGCCAAAGCGTTGCCGCGCCTGTCGCGCCATAGCTTCCTGAAGAATGAAATCATCGGGCGGCCCCTAGACAAAACTCGCGCATTGGCTCCGCTCTAGCGGGTTCACGGTGAGGGAAGCGTTGAGGGCTGTGGTTAACCGACGTTCACCATGATGCTCTTATCTCTTCGCCTTGCACTCTCGTGTCTTACACCTATAATACAGTCAAAAGGCCTCTTGCGCGTGGCTGCCCACCCGTTCACGGGTTGATCCGCCGCTCACGGAGGCGATGAAAGGACACGCATCATGGCGACCGAACCGGCCACCGAAACCGCGACCAAGCTCAAGCTGGATCCGCCCGACGCCTTGCAAGCGGTTCCGGCGGCGGAGGCATCGGGCCTGGTCCCGCTCAAGACCGAAGAGACGACCGAGCTCGACAAGCGCGTCGCGCAGTTCGTCGACGAGCTTGCAGCGCTGGATTCGAACAGCCCCGACTTCGGCAAGAAAGTCGATCAGCTAACGGCGATGGGCCGCAAGGAAATTGCAGAAGCCGCAGGCGCGTCGAACCGCTTCCTCGACCGCCCCGTCAAGGCGATCGACAAGGATACCGGGATCGGCGCCGACCTGACCGAGCTTCGCCGCACCGTTGAAGCCCTGGACCCCAAGGAAGCGACAAAGACTCGCAAGTTTCTCGGTATCATCCCGTTCGGGAACAGGATCGATCGTTACTTCGACAAATACCGCAGCTCTCAGACGCATATTTCCAAGATTCTCGGCAGCCTTGCCAACGGCAAGGACGAGCTGCTGATGGACAATGCGGCGATCGACACCGAGCGCGCCGGCCTGTGGAAGACGATGCACAAGCTCGAACAGATGATCCACATCTCGAAGAGCCTTGACCAGAAACTCGAGGACAAGGCCAATGAGCTCGACGCAACCGAGCCCGCCAAAGCGAAGGCGATCCGCGAGACTGCTCTTTTCTATACGCGCCAGCGCACGACCGACCTGCTGACGCAAATGGCGGTCACGGTGCAGGGCTATTTGGCGCTCGATCTCGTCAAGAAGAACAATGTCGAATTGGTCAAAGGCGTCGACCGTGCCTCGACAACGACTGTCTCGGCACTTCGCACCGCGGTCACCGTCGCCCAAGCGATGTCCAATCAGAAATTGGTTCTCGAGCAAATCACCGCGCTCAACACGACGACCGCCGGAATGATCGATTCGACCGGTGAGATGCTGCGCACGCAGACCGGCGCGATCCACGAGCAAGCCGCGAGCTCGACGATCCCGCTCGAAACCCTGCAGCGCGCCTTCCAGAACATCTACGACACGATGGACCAAATCGATCAATTCAAGCTTCAGGCGCTCGGCAACATGAAGCAGACGGTCGAGACGCTGGGCAAGGAAGTCGAGAAGTCCAAGGGCTATATCGCCCGCGCCGAAGGGGTGAACCAGGGTAAGCTTGAGGCCCCGTCGCCGCTAATACCGATCGAGAGCAAATGAACCCGACCGAGCTCGGCCGAATTTTCGAACGGGCGAACGAGAGCTTCGCCCAGGCCGAGCGGACGAGCCAGAAGGTCGATCGGTCGATCGATCGTGCGAACCAAGTCATGCGTCGGGCGGACGAGCGCAGTGGTGCGGTTCGCGCCGCGGCCCAGCGTGAGCGTCAACGGCTGAACACGGACCTGAAACGCCGGGCCGCACAGATCGCGGTGGCCGTGGGCCTCATCAGCATCGCGACCATCGTCATCGGCCTAGTCCTGCCGTCTGGGATCGGAATGTTCGGCTTCCTGGCCGCAGTCGGGCTCGCAGTTGGAATTGTTGGCGCGCTCGCCATCATGCCTTCGGCGGAACGCCGGGCCGAAGCGCCGACGACCGACTTGCCCAACGGCGAGATGGTCCAGCGCTTTGATTCTTACCTCTATCGCGCGCGCGCAATGTTGCCGCCGCCCGCGCAGGCCGAAGTGGACGCGCTAAGTTCCGTCCTCCCCTCGCTGAAACAAACTCTGGAGCGGGTCGATACGTTCGATCCGAACGCACAGGATGCACGGCGGCTGATGTCGATCCATCTTCCCGGACTGATCGAGCGCTACACGCACGTGCCGGCCGCTTTTCGCGGCGAGCCAGACGGAGAGGGAAAGAACGCCGACGAGCGGCTAGTCGAGGCGCTGACTGCGAGCCGGGCGGCGCTCGGCGACATTTCGGAGAAGCTCGCCAGGGCCGACATGGCGGCATTCGAAACGCAAGGACGGTTTATCGAGTCGCGCTACGGCCGCGAAGATGGCTCGCAGCTCGAGCCTCCGGGGGAGGCTCAAGACCGAAACATGACTTCTTCAGCCGATCACTCCTGACGATCTCAGCCTAGCCAATTCCTCCGCGTTCAAAAGGCCCGACAGGACCTCGTCGGTATGTTCGCCCAACGCGGGCGGCGGGAGGTCTGAATCGGCGCGGTGCCCGTCAAGCCGAACCGGTGAGCCGACCACCGGCGTTCCAGCGATCGTTCGAACCATCCGGCGGTGCTGGGCCTGGACGTCGGACAAGGCCTGAGTGACCGGATTGATGGGACCGGCGGGAATTCCCGCGGCTTCGAGCCGATCGAGCCATTCTGCGGCGGGTTTCCCACGGATTACGTCGGCGATCAGCTGCACCATGTCGGATCGATTGGCTACGCGCGCACCATTGGAGGCGAAGCGTTCGTCGCCGGTCCACTCGGGATGGCCGCAAATATCCGCGAGCCGTGCGAACTGGCGCTCGTTCCCGACCGCGATGATGATCGGTTGATCCGCTGCTTCGAATGGTTGGTACGGGACGATATTGGGGTGCGTGTTGCCCTGCCGCGGCGGATCCTTGCCGGAAATGAGGGCGTTGGAGGCCTGGTTGGCCATCACTGCGAGCTGCGTGTCAAACAAAGCCATGTCGATGGTCGCGCCCTCGCCCGTCTTCTCGCGCGCGTAGAGGGACGCCAGGATCGCCGAACAGGCGTACATGCCGGTGAAGAGATCCGCGATTGCGACGCCTGCACGCATCGGGCCACCGCCCGGCTCCCCGTCGGGGAGGCCGGTGACGCTCATCATTCCGCCCATGCCCTGGATGATGAAGTCATAGCCGGCACGATCGGCGTAGGGCCCATCCTGTCCGAAGCCCGTGATCGACGCGTAAATCAGCCGCGGATTAGCGGCGCGCATCTTCTCCGCGTCGAGGCCGAATTTACCGAGACCGCCGACCTTGAAATTCTCGACGACCACGTCCGCCTGCCCGGCAAGCTTGCGCACCAATGCCGCACCTTCGGGCTGTGCGAAATCGATCGCGGCAGATTTCTTCCCTCGGTTGCAGCTCAGGAAATAGGCGGCGACTTTGCGGTCGCCTTCGCCGTGCCATGGAGGTCCCCAGTGCCGCGTGTCATCACCGCCGCCCGGCCTTTCGACCTTGATCACTTCGGCGCCGAGATCGGCGAGCAATTGCGTACACCAAGGGCCGGCGAGGACTCTGGAAAGGTCGAGGACCCTTATTCCTTCGAGCGGCTTCAACCTCGCCTGCTCCAGAAGCGCCTGTCGGCAAGCACGGCCTGCGCCGCGTTATGACCGGGAGCGCCGGTGACTCCGCCCCCGGGATGAGCACCCGAGCCGCAAAGATACAGGCCACGTATCGGCATTCGATAGTCCGCCGCGCCGATCATCGGCCGCGCGCTGAACAATTGGTCTAGGCTCATCTTGCCGTGAAAGATGTCGCCGCCGATGAGGCCGAAGCGTCGTTCGAGATCGAGTGGCGAATGGATTTGCCGACCAATCACCGATTTCGCGAACCCCGGAGCGTGAGCATCGACGGTTGCGATGATCGCGTCGGCCGCTTTTTCGCGTTCCTCGTCCCAATTTCGTCCTGGTCCGAGGTCATAACGGAAATGCTGACAAAACAGCGACGCGACATGCTTGCCCTTCGGCGCGAGGGTGGAATCGAGCGTCGAGGGGATCAACATTTCGATGATCGGCTTTTCCGACCATCCGCTCATGTGCGCATCGAGCCAGGCGCGGTGCATGTAATCGAGGCTCGGCGCCATGATGATTCCGGCCGTCAGATGATCGCCCTTTTTCGGGAGCACGGTGAATTTGGGAAGCTCTGATAGTGCGACATTCATCCGGAACGTCGCGCTTTCGCATTTCCAGCCGTGCATTCGATTGGCGACGTCCACGTCGACGCTACCCTTCGGCACCAGCCGGTCGAACAGCAGCTTTGGATTCACTCCGGCGATGACTTGGCGAGCTGCCCACGGCTTGCCGCCCGCGACGACTCCGCCAGCGCGGTCATTGACACATATGATCTCTTCGACGGGCATGTTGAGCAGGATGTCCACTCCCGCTTCGCGGCACGCGCGTGCCATCGCCTGGGTGATCGAGCCCATCCCGCCGATGGCATGCCCCCATGCGCCTGGAACCCCGGCAGCCTCGCCGAACAAATGGTGGAGGAGGACATAGGCCGTGCCCGGCGACTGCGGCGAAGCGAAATTACCGACAACGCCGTCGAAACCGAACAGCGCCTTGGCCAAATCACCTTCAAAATGCCGGTCGAGAATCTCGGCTGCGCTGCGTACCGCGAAATCGTGGACGATGCGCGTTTCGGCGAGCGTCAGCGCGGCCATATCCCTTCCGAGGCTCAGGATCTTCGGAATGGCGCTGACCGTCGCGCCGACATTGGGCGGGGCTCGCAGCAGCCACTTTTTGAGAAGACGCACAACCGTCTCGAGTTCGGCGACGTAGCGATCGTACGCCTCGCCGTCGGCCTTCACG
>JBKPKF010000195.1:0-3184 GCA_046730995.1 Pseudomonadota bacterium | reverse complement strand
GCGCTCAGCCTTTGCGCCTGTTCGAGCATCGGCACCGGGGAATATGGCTTCAGCAGCTACGCCTTTGTCGGGGTCCATCGCATCAAGGTTGGCGACGGATCCCTGACGGTAACCCCGCCACGCCCGTACAATCGCCATCGCTCTTTCTTGTGGTCCGATGTGCGGGACGTCGAGGACTGGACCCAGAACGGGCCCTATCTGGACGGGATCAGCTTCGTCTCGGGGTTGAAGAGCGGGCGTTACCTCATTCGGCAAAGCAAGCGCGCCGACCAGCAGGTCCCGAAGTTTCGTTCCGACATGACTCCGCCGGAGATCGTCGCGATGCTCGAGAGCCTCTATCGGGTGAAGGGCGGCGCCGTGGAGTTCCGCACGCTTTCGCTCCAGCCGCGTCCGTTCCTCGGCACTGGGGGCTTCCAGCTCGACTATGAGCATCTCGACAGCGACGAGCTATGGCGCAAGGGCCGCGCGGTTGGAGCGGTGATCAATGGCCAGCTTTATCTGATCCTCGTCGATGCCGCCCGATCCCATTATTATGGGACGGTCCTTCCCGATTTCGAATCGATCGTCGCCTCCGCGCAGCTCACGCGCTAGCCGACGGGCGAAATCGGCCCCGGCGAGGGGGTTGTGCCGGGCGAAGGCGGCGTCGGGACGTCGATATCGGGACCTTGCGGCGGCGTCTCCGGCGGGGGCTCGGTCGGCTGGCCCGGCTGACTTGGCTGAGGCGGCTGTTCGGGTGGCGTTTCTGGGACAGGCGGCTGCTGCTGCATCGGGATCTCCTCTTGCCGACTCAACGAACGGCTGTCCCCGCGGGTTGCCCGCCGCCCGATCCTTGCTATAGGCCGCACCTCCTTGGGCCGCGCGCGCGTGGCGGAATTGGTAGACGCGCTGGATTTAGGTTCCAGTATCGCAAGATGTGGGGGTTCGAGTCCCTCCGCGCGCACCATTTTCGCGCACAGGGCATCCGGGGGATGCCTGAGCACGAAAATCGCGCAGATAGTTATTTTGGGATGTTACTGCTGTGACCATCAAGACCGTTGAGACTGAAAACCAGGGCCTGAAGCGCGCCTTCATGCTGACCATCCCGGCCGAGGACATCGAGGCCCGGGTCAACGAAGAAGTGAAGCGCATCGCACCGCAGGTCCGGATGCCCGGCTTTCGTCCCGGGAAGGTGCCGCCGAACCTGATCAAGAAGATGCACGGCGAGGCGATCCAGCGCGACGCTCTGCAGAATGCGGTCCAGGACGGTGTCCAACAATTGCTCGACGAGCAGAAGGTCCGTCCGGCGCTCCGCCCCGAAATCGTGCTCGACGAAAAATATCAGCCCGGCGGGGATGCCGAAGTGCGGGTCAGCCTCGAGGCGCTTCCCGACATCCCCGAGGCGAAGATCGAGAACCTGCAGCTCGAGCGGCTGACCGTCGACGCCGACGAATCAGCGGTCGACGACCAGCTGAAGCAGCTCGCCGCTTCAACCAAGAACTGGGTCGACGCGCCGAAGAAACATGCGGCCGGCAACGGGGATCTCGTCACGATCGACTTCGAGGGCTCAGTGAACGGCCAGCCGTTCGATGGCGGCAAGGGCGAGGACATGTCGGTGGAGCTCGGCTCAGGCCGGCTCATCCCCGGTTTCGAGGAGCAGCTTGTCGGTGCGAAAGCGGGAGAATCGCGCGAACTCAAGGTCACCTTCCCGGAAGACTATCCTTCCGACGCAGTGAAGGGGAAGCCGGCGGTCTTTGCGGTGACGGTCAAGGATGTGAAGACGTCCGGCGAGACCAAGGTGGACGAGGACTTTGCCAAGGCCCTCGGCCTCCAGGACCTGGAGCAGCTGAAGGGCCTGGTGCGCGAACAGCAGCAGCAGGAACTCAACGGGCTGACTCGTACGCACATGAAGCGCCAGTTGCTCGACCAGCTTGCCGCGAGGCATGACTTCCCGGTGCCGGAATCGATGGTCGAAGCCGAATATCAGAACATCATGAACCAGCTTCGTCACGAGGCTAGCCACGAGGCGGATTCGAAGGCCGCGCTCGAAGAGATCGAGAAGGACGCGGCGGAGTATCGCAAGATCGCAGAGCGGCGGGTGCGCCTGGGCCTGCTGTTGTCGGAGATCGGCGCCGCCAACGGGGTCGACGTTACCGAGCAGGAAATGCGAACCCTGGTCGCCCAGGCCGCATCGCAATATCAGGGCCAGGAGCGCGAGCGCTTCCTCCAGCTCATCCAGCAGGAACCGATGTTCGCGGCCCAACTGCGCGCACCGCTTTATGAGGACAAGGTGGTCGACTTCCTGTTCTCGACGGCCGAGGTCAGCGACCGCAAGGCGAGCCGCGCGGAGCTAGAAGCCGATCTCGAAAGCGAAGAGGGGCATGTTCACGGCCCGGGCTGCGGACACGACCATGCCGCCGCCGCGAAGCCGAAAAAGGCCGCGAGGAAGGGCAAGTCGGAGGCCAAGCCCCAGCCCGAGGAGCCTGCGAAGGGTCCGGTCAAGAAAGCGTCGGACAAGCCCAAAGCCTCCAAACCGTTGAAGGACGGTCCCGGCGCCAAGGCTCCCGAGGCAAAGGCAACCGCCAAGAAGGCTGCCGCCAAAAAGCCGGCGCCGAAGCCTGGGAAGAAGAGCTGACCGAGACCGACGCCGCAGACGAGAAAGTCTGCGCCGATCTCAATGGCGCGATCGACGACCTGCGCTCGCAGGGTTTTCGGCTCGACGTCATTTATCCCGCCGACGAACCGCACTCGGCGGTGCTCAGCCGAAACGGCGAAACTTGCCGGCTCACAACGAGGCCCGGGTCGCAGCCGCCGTCCGGCGAGCTTCCGCCGTTCGTTCCTGAATTCCTCGTCACGCGCAGCGGCCAATCGAGCGAGGGCAGGGCGGGGATGCGCTACCGAGACCTGATCCCGGGACGCCTGGGCGGACGTTACATCGCGTCGCACATCACGATTCCCGAGGGCGGCCCTGTCTCCGACTGGGTCCATTTCCACCGCATCGCCATTCAGATGATCTACGTGCGAAGCGGCTGGGTCCGAGTGGTTTACGAGGACCAGGGCGCGCCGTTTGTGATGAATGAGGGCGACCTGGTGCTCCAGCCTCCGGGCATCCGCCATCGGGTGCTGGAAAGCTCGCCGGCCCTCGAAGTCGTCGAGATTACGGCGCCCGCCCTGCACGAGACTTTGGCCGATCATGATTTGACCTTGC
>JBKPKF010000194.1:0-6627 GCA_046730995.1 Pseudomonadota bacterium | reverse complement strand
GCGCCCTGCTAAGCTGGCCCGAATGCCGCCGGATGTCTCCACGCGAGAAAAGCTCCAGAAACGGAATGTTGCCCCATGCAAAAAAACAGGGCGCTGATGCAGGTCGCCCCGCACGCCCCCATGGGTCGTCGCGCCCCTAGCAACCGCTCGGCGGCGATGCAAGGCGGGTCTAGAGTTCGCGCGTGAAGAAGCGGGAGAAGGGCGTGTCCTCGTAGCCGCTGAACGGGCCGCAGCGCGAGAAGCCTTCGCTTTCGTAGAGGGCAATTGCGGCCTCGAACGGCTTGGAGCCGCCGGTTTCCAGGCTTAGGCGCTTGTAGCCCCGCGACTTCGCCTCATCGACGATGTGGTGAAGCACCTCGCGGCCGACGCCCTGGCCGAGTGAACGCGGTGCCGTCCGCATCGACTTCACCTCGCCGTGATCGGGCTCGATCTCCTTCAGCGCGCCAACGCCGACCAACTGCCCATTGTCGCGTGCTGCCCAGAAGGTGATCGCGGGGTCTTTCAGGCCTTCGAGCGGAAGGACATGGCAGGCACGATGGGGAGAGATGGACCGCATGATGCCATAATGCATTGCAAGCAGCGCCTGCACGTCAGGGCTATCGAAATCGCCGGCATGGAAGGTCAATTCCATGTCTGAAGAATCTCACTCTCCGGTTTGAGCGCAAGCTTCCGGACGCGTGAAATGTTCGCGGTCCGTATCCCACAGCTCAATCGAAGAAAACGAGGAGCAGATAAGTGACCTACCGCGTCGTTGGATTGGACCCCGAGCCCTATCGTCCGCTGTTCGGCCTGCCGGACGATGAGCTGGCCGAGCGCGGCATCGTTCGGATGACCGTGACCGAGAAGCCGAGCTTCCCCTGTAGGGTTAGCCTGACCGACCGCGACCTCGGCGAAAGCGTGTTGCTTCTCAATCACCTCAGCCACGACGTAGCCAACCCGTATCGTGCAAGCCATGCGATCTTCGTCACGGAAGGCTCGGAAAAAGCGGCGGAATATGTCGACGAAGTGCCTCCGGTGTTCGAGCCCCGGGTGCTGTCGCTGCGCGGCTTCGACAAGGACGGGATGATGGCTGAAGCGATCCTCACCCAGCCGGGAGAGGCCGATGCGGGGATTCGCAAGCTCTTCGCCAACCCGGAAATCGTGACCATCCACGCACACAACGCGACGCGAGGATGCTTCTCGGCGAGGATCGAAAGGAACTGACATGGCGACGCTTGCAGCTGCGATTCATGCGCCTAAATCGAAGCGGATGACTAACGTCGCCCGCCTCGACGCCGACACTGCCTGGGCGGCTTTCATGCGCCGCGATCGTAGCTGGGACGGACAGGTGATCGGCGCGGTCAGCACCACCGGAATCTACTGCAAGCCGAGCTGCCCCGCGAAGCGGCCCAAGCGCGAGCATGTCCAGTTCTTCGCGACTGCGGAAGAGGCTCGCGCGGCCGGTTACCGGGCTTGCCTCAGGTGCAAGCCCGACGAGGTGGGCCGGGACCGTGAAGCCGTCGCCCAAGCGCTAAGGGTTATCGAGAGCGCCGAGGAGGCTCCGAACCTGGCCGAGCTCGCCGAAGCGGTCGGTTACGCGCCACATCACTTCCAGCGGATTTTCAAGCGCGACCTCGGGGTCTCTCCCGCGGAATATGCGCGGGGACTGCGCAACAAGCGGGCCCAGACCGCGCTCAAGGCGAACGGCCGGGTGACCGATGCCATTTACGACGCCGGCTATTCCGGGCCGAGCGGCTTCTACAGCGATGCGAAGGAGAGACTTGGAATGACCCCATCGGCCTGGCGCGACGGAGGGCGGGGCGAAACGATCCGCTGGACCACGTTCGACAGCCCGCTCGGCCAGATGCTGATCGCGGCGACATCCAAAGGTATTTGCCGGCTGACGTTCAGCGACAGCGAGGCATCGCTCCGACGGCTCTTCCCGAAAGCGACGATCGTGCGCGACGATGGCGGGCTTCGCGAGCTGGTCGAAGGGGCGCTGGAAGCGATTCAGCATCCGGCGGCCATGCCGGACCTGCCGATCGACGTCGCGGGAACCGCTTTCCAGGAAGCGGTCTGGCGTGAGCTGCGGAAGATCCCGCCTGGTGAAACCCGAAGCTATGCGCAGATCGCCGCCGCGATCGGGCAGCCGACCGCCGTCCGAGCCGTGGGCACGGCTAACGGCGACAATCATGTTGCGGTGCTCATCCCGTGCCACCGCGTCATCCGCAGCGACGGAACTCTTGGCGGTTATGCCGGCGGCCTCGACCGCAAGAAGATGTTGCTGGACGCCGAAGGCGGGGTCGAGTCGCCGGAACTGCCGTTGACAGAATAGGACTTGCCGTTTCGTTCTCCCCAGGCTCAACAGCCGGGCGTGGGGGAGAAAGCGCAAATGGACGAACCGCAAGCAGCTGGGAACGGCAAGCGCCCGCTTTGGCGGCGGATTTGGGAATTCCCGCTCGTAGCGATGCTGGTCGCGGCTGCGCTGGTTGTCTTAGCCATCAGTGTTGCCGGAATTCTCGCCAAGTTCGTAATTCCGCGGATCCCCGGCTTTACTTTCACAATGATGCTCTACCTGATTTCGGTAGCGATCCTGATCCCGCTGTATGTGTTCATCATCGCCAGACTGGGCAACCCAAAGCGCAACGATTTGCGCGATCCTGAATTGCTTCGGCACCTCCTTCTGGGCTTGGTCGGCGGGACCGTCATTTTCTCCATTGCCGTCGCCATTGCCGGCTTGGTCGGAATCTATCGGATCGTTGGCGTGGGCAGTCTGAACGGACTGCTTCCCGCGCTGATTGTCCCGGCAATCGGCGCCGCCGTCACCGAAGAGATGCTGTTTCGGGGCATTCTGTTCCGCTGGCTTGAGCAGTTTGGCGGCAGCTGGGTTGCTTTGCTCCTCACATCCGCGCTCTTCGGCGCCGCGCACCTCAAGAATCCCAACGCCAGCTGGATCGCCGCCGGGGGCATCGCGATCGAGGCGGGTGTTATGTTGGGCGCCGCTTACATGCTGACCCGCAGCCTGTGGTTTCCGATGGGCCTCCATGCCGCGTGGAACTTCACTCAGGGCGAGATTTACGACATTCCCGTATCCGGGACGAAGGTCGACGGGATGGTCGATGCCCGGCTGAGCGGCGATCCATTGCTGACCGGCAATGGCTTCGGCCTCGAAGCGTCGGTGATCGCGATCGTCGTCGCGACGCTGTTCGGTGTGTGGTTGCTGTGGCGCGCGATCCAAAACGGCGAGCTGAAGCGGCCGATGTGGGTGCATGGGCCAACGCCGGCAGTGAATTCGCCCGGGACGCCCGAGCCTGATGCGCTGCCGCCGATCAGCGGGAGCTAGCCTCCGCCGGCTTGCTTTTCGTCGCCGCCATCGCTCCCGCAGCGTCGCCCGAATCGATCTTGCCGATCATGGTTCGGGCCATCTGCGCGATTTCACCACCGTGCGGGTCGTACGCAACCGGGATCAAAGCCCGACGCGCCTCAGCAAGCTTTTTCGCGGAGAGGTACTGAACGGCTGAATTCAATCTCAGGCCTTCGTCCTGGGGCGCGAGATCGGACGCATAATGAAGAGCCTCGATCGCGTTGTCGTTGGGCCGCAAGCCTTCAGCGACATAGGCCTTGTAGAATTCCATCAGCGGTTCTGGGTCTTCGGTGTCCAGCTTGTTCGCGGCGATGAACAAGGCTCGCGCCTTCTCGAACTGGACATGGCGCGCGGGGTCTTCCAGCTTCTCCGCCAGGGCCGCGGTGGCTCGTCCCTTCAATATGAGCGCGTCGGTATTGCGGGGATTGGCCTTGAGCGCCCGGTTGGCGGCGGCCTCGGCGGCATCGGCGTGCCCGGCGTCGATTTCGGCTTCCGACAGGGTCAATTCGACGAGCTCGTCTCCCGGATAGCGCGCTTCCATGGCGCGAACTTGCACCGCTAAAGGCTCGGCGGTCTTGTGGTCAACGCCGCGCCTTGACTGCGCCCGGAGCAGGATCACCTTGGATGCGCCTTCGCTCAGTGGCTGGACATCGATTGTGCCGGCCTGGAACCTGGAGCCGGTCATCCTCAGGTAGGTAATCCTGCTTTGATTAAGATAGGCGTTCAGCTCCTTGTCGAGCTGCCTGAGATCGCCAAATGCCCGCCGCGCCGCGTCGATCGCGGGCGTCCCTCCAGAAATATACTGGACATATTTGTCCAGCTGGCCCGATCGCGCTTTTTGAAACGTCAGATAATGAACCAGCAGCCAGCCGCGGCCGTAGAGCGACTCCCGCTCCTCGTTTGACAGTTTGGTATAGGTCCCGCCAAGCATGGACTCGAGCGGCAGCCGGGCGCCTTCAAACAAGCCCCATGCCCGGTGATTGGCCGGACCACCGATACCGATGTCACCGTTTCGCTCGAAGCGCACGGTCGACATGAACTCGGCGAACCCCTCCACCACCCACTCGGGAAGCGGGCGGTCGATGATCTGGAACATCAGATGATGGGCATATTCGTGGAAAAAGATGGTGTCGGCACTGAGAGCGCCGAGTCCTTCGCCAGCCCGCCGCGGGACGAACGCCACGGGACCGGAGGCGTGACCTTCGTAAAAGCCGGCGAGGAAGCCGGTGTTGTCGCCGGCCAGCCTCTGCACGGAATCGACTGACGGCAGGACGAAGACGGTCAGCCGGTTGCCGTCGCCGATCGACGGATCTTCCATCCCGCGCACGTAGCGAACCGCCTGGTCGAACCGTTCCAGCTTGGAGCCAAAGTCGGTCAGGTCCTTCGGGCTCTCATTGGCATAAATGATGAAGTGCTTTGACTTGGCGACATGCCAAGCAGCGCCGGCGGGTGCGGCAAGGCCAAGCGTGGACGCTGCGGCTAGGCACATTGATAGGAAACGCATCGACTCCCCCTTCGACGGGCGCAGGCTAGCAGCCGTTATTCGGCGCGCAAGTTCTTCGATTCACGTCTATTTCAGAGGAAGCTGTAAGGATCGACGTCGACGCTGACCCGGACCTTCGCGCTCCACTCGATCTCCGCCAGCCAGTCGCGGATCACGTCCTGAACGTCGAGGGTCCGGCGGGCGTGGACGAGCAAGCGTTGGCGATGGCGGCCGCGAAGCATGGCGAGCGGGGCAGGGGCGGGGCCGAACACGGCCATACCTTCGACGTGGGGAGCCGCCTGGCCGATCCGCCGGGCAACCGCTTCGGCCTCGCTCGAATCCTCCGCGGAAACGACGATCGCCGCGAGACGTCCAAAGGGCGGCATCGCAGCCTCGCGGCGGGCCTCGGTTTCGGCAGCGTAGAAGCCAGGCGCGTCGCCCGATACCAACGCGGCAATGACTGGGGCGTCGGGGTCGTGAGTCTGAACGAAGACCCTGCCGGGCTTGTCTGCCCGCCCGGCCCGCCCGGCCACTTGCTGGATTTGCTGGAAGCTGCGCTCGGCTGCTCGAAGGTCTCCGCCGGCGAGGCCGAGATCGGCGTCGACCACTCCGACGAAGGTCAGATTGGGGAAGTGATAGCCCTTCGTGACCAGCTGCGTACCGACGACGACGTCGATCGCATCGGCCTCCATGGCTCCGACGAATTCCGCTGCGCGGAGTGGGGACCAGATCGTGTCGCTCGTGACGATTGCCGTACGCGCTTCGGGAAATAGCTCGGCGACCTCGTCGGCGATGCGTTCGACACCCGGGCCGCAGGCGACGAGGCTGTCTTCCTCGCCGCACTCGGGGCAGGCGCCAGGCGGAGGCATCACATGTCCGCAGTGATGACAGGCGAGGCGATGCATCAGCCGGTGTTCGACCATCCAGGCGGTGCAATTCGGACATTGGAAACGGTGGCCGCAATGGCGGCACAGCGTCAGCGGCGCGAAGCCGCGACGGTTTAGAAAGAGCAGCGATTGCTCACCGCGTTCCAGGTTGGCCTCAAGCTCCCTGACCAGGCTCGGCGCAAGCCAGCGACCGCGCGGAGGGGCATCCTGCGTGAGATCGACCGCACGAATTTCCGGCATGGACGCACCCGCGAAGCGCTGAGGCAGGCTGACCTCGCGATAACGCCCAAGCTCGACCATTTGCTTGCTTTCTATCGCCGGGGTTGCCGAGGAGAGGACGACCGGAATGTCCTCGAACTTCGCGCGCATCACAGCGGCGTCGCGCGCGTGGTACTGAACCCCATCCTCCTGCTTGAAGCTCGGCTCGTGCGCTTCGTCCACCACGATCAGGCCAAGGTTCGGGTAGGGAAGGAAAAGGGCCGAGCGCGCGCCGACGGTCACCTGGGCTTCCCCGTTCGCGATTCCGCGCCAGGCCCGGCGGCGCTGCGACGAGCGCAGGTCCGAATGCCAGGCGACGGGAGCGCAGCCGAAGCGCGCCTCGAAGCGCTTGAGGAACGGCTCCGTCAGCGCGATCTCGGGAAGCAGCACCAGCGACTGCTTGCCTTGCCGCAGGCATTCCGCGATCGCTTCGAAATAAACCTCGGTCTTGCCCGAGCCGGTAACTCCATCGAGCAACACCGGGTCGAAGCCCTTGCCGATCGATGAAATGAGGCTCGCGGCGGCGCCCTCCTGATCGTCGTTGAGATCGGGTGGAGCATAATCGGGATGGGGAACGGCAAGCGGCCGGTCTGCATCGACCATCACCGATTCGAGCGCACCGGCATGGACCAGCCCACGCAACACGCCGTCACTGA
>JBKPKF010000193.1:0-15034 GCA_046730995.1 Pseudomonadota bacterium | reverse complement strand
GCCGGTGCGGGCGCGCCTGAAGGATCCTCGGCAAAGGAGTTCACCTCGTCGAGGAACTGACGCAGGTTCGGCTGATCGTTCATTCGCTCGCTACCTCACAGACACGCGTGTTACGCGTCTTACGCGCGAGCGGTTAAAATTTGGCTTAGGCTAGATGTTACATCCGCCGGCGAAAGAAGGCCGCCGCGGCCCAGCCCATTCCTAGCGACATCAACACCGCGGCGAGCCCGTAAAGTCCTTCATGGCGCCGCGCGGCGAGAGCGACGAAGCGTTCGAAGCCCGATTTGTCGATCTGGATGTCCCGCGTCGCAGCAGCAATGACCTTACCGCGATCGATCAGGAAGGTCTCCGCCGTGTAGGTTCCTACGGGCACCTGGCTGGGGATCGTGATGGTCGCCCGGTAAAGCACCCCGCCGCTGATTTCGACCCCGCGCGGATTTTCGGCATAAAGGCCGTGTCGACGGCGAAGATCGAGGAGGCCGGCCTCGAACCTGCGCTCCTTTTCCGGGAGGGCGCCGCCCCCCGGCGATAATTGCAAGTTGTGAAGGCCCATCTCGTAGATGGCGGCGGTTCGCTCATCGACCAGATCGGAAATCTGTCGCGACGAGGCGACCGAGTAGAAGGAGGGCGCCGATCGAAAGCGGTTCGAATCCGCGTTCATCCATATGTGCAGGATCCGCTGCTTTTCCCGCACCAGGATCGGCTGGACCGGCCCGCGAAGCACGACGACGACGTCGGCCGGCCGAGTTGGCGTCCGGCCGCCAGGATAGATGATTGCCCCGAACAGCAGGAGCTGCGCTCCGGTAAAGCTGTATCGGATTTCGACCTTTCGTGCCGAAATGTCCGGCACCAGCACGGGCTTGTCCGCCGCGATCAGAAGCGGGACCACGGCGAGAAGCAGAAGCGATGCTCGGCGGCCGTTCACAAATACTCGATCGAATAGACTTCGTCGGGACGCCAGGCGAGGCCGAGCGCCATTCGAAGCGCCACGATTAGGATGATTATCCCGAGCGCGAGCCGCAGAAGGTCGGGCTTTGCGCGGGTCGCAAGAACTGCGCCGTACTGAGCGCCGATGACGCCGCCGATAAGGAGCAGGCCCGCAAGGACGATGTCGACCGAGCGCGTCGTCAGCGCGTGAACCAGGGTCGTAGCGGCGCTGACGGCGAGGATCATCACGAGGCTGGTACCGATCACGACCCGGGCCGCCATTCCGAGCAGATAGATCATCGCCGGAATGAGGATGAACCCGCCGCCGATGCCGAGAAATACGGTCAGCATGCCGGCGACAAAGCCAAGGGCAAGCGGCGCCAGCGGCGAGACGTACAGGCCCGAGCTGTAGAAACGCCACCGAAGCGGAAGCGAAGCGACCCAGCGGTTATGGCGGGCCGCCGGCCTTTCCGTGCTCGGCGGTTTCAGATAGCCCAGCGCGACCAGGGCGTCCTTCAGCATCAAAGCACCGATCGAGCTTAGGATGAGCACGTAGAGCGCCCCGATCACCAGGTCGATTTGGCCTGTGGCCTGGAGGAGGCGGAACATTGCGGCGCCGCTGGCCGAGCCGACGAGGCCGCCGACGATCATGACCAGGCCCATTTTGAGGTCGACGCCGCCGCGCCGCATGTGGACCATGACGCCGGACACGCTCGCGCCAGTGATCTGCGTCGCCGCAGAGGCGACCGCGACCGTCGGCGGTATCCCATAGAAAATGAGAAGCGGGGTCGTGAGGAAGCCGCCGCCTACCCCAAACATGCCGCTCAACAGGCCGACGAGGAACCCGAGCACGATCATGAAGAGCGCGTTGACCGACTGGCCGGCGATAGGGAGGTAGATGTCCATGCTCTTGGCGGATGGACTAGCCGCAACGGCAGTCGCGGCCAAGCGAGCGGTCAGAAATCTCCAGCGAGAGTCAGGACCGGCCCGGACCCGGGTTGGGCATTGCCGGCGACCCGCTGGCGCCAGTCGAGATGTACCCGAACGTTGCGCCGAACCTTCATGGATACTCGGGGTCCCGCATCGATGCGATAGAGGCCCGGCTGCATTCCGCCCCAGACGCCAAAGCCGGCGGAGAATTGCCGATAGGCCGGGCGCGTCAAGGTAACGCCGCCGTCGGCGAACAGGTCGCGGCTCTTCAAACCCACGATTCCGGCCTGCACGTAACCGTCGAGCGTGAAGTCCCATGGCAGCGGCCGACCATAGATCCCGCTCTCCGCGAAAAAGGCGAAGGCGTTCCGCCCCCCGCCGTAACGGCCGAGCTGGATTCGGCGCTCCGCATTGATCCACACCGGGATCGAGCGGAGGGGCTGCACGCGGATGCCGGCGGCGACCTCTCCGCCTCGGCGATTGACCTCTGAGCTCGACCTGAAAACCGCGGCGATCGCGGGCGTAAAATTGTAAAACAACCGCGCTCCGGCCTGGCTCCCGCCGATTTGGCCGCCGCTCGCAAGCGAGGTCGATCCGATCAGCTGCTGTCGGGTCCGAAGCATCGCCCACATGGTGAGCTGGATTCGGTCGAGACGCTCGGCGACAACCGACGGTGCGGTGCTTTGCATCGGTTCGGTGACTCGCGATTGTGCCGGCATCTCTACCGAGGCAAGGCGCGAGGTTTGCCAATCGTCGGGCCGATCCGCGGGCGAATAGAATATGCGGCGCGGCTCGGGGAGGCTCCAGACCGCCTGCTGCGGTGGCGGAGGGCTCGTGCGGTAGACGTAATCGATGGGCACCATGATTGGGCGAACCGCGCCGGCGATCGGATAAGGCATGAACTGGGGTTGGGATTGGTCGGGGATGACCGCCGGAGCCGGTTCGATGGGCGCGATCTCGGGGAATTGGGTGGCCATCACGGGCCCTGGTTTTGCGATGCTCGGCGTTACCGTGAAAAGCTGAGCTCCCGGAATCATCCCGAGCGTCGCTGCCCGAATTCCCGCCCAGCCGACAATCGCGATTCCGAGGAAGCGAAGCGAGGGTCTCACTGTGCGACTTCCGCCGGGAAGATATGGCGGGTCTTGTCCCAGCGCTTCGCGCCTCCGCCGAGGTGCAACGAGATCGCTCGCGCCGCTGCAAGCATGGCAACAACGTTCCCGACGAGGAGGCGAGGGATCGATCGCAATCCTTCCCCCAACCCATAGGCCGCCGCAGTGAAGCAAGCGCGCATCAGGATGCGCCAGGCGAGCAGCCAGCCGTTGATTGTGAGCAAGGCGATGAGGACTGGATCGGGCCGCGCCCGGATTGGCGCCCCCAAGGCTTCGGCGAGCCAGATTTGCGACCATAGGAGCGCTGCGCCGTAGGCTGCCATGAGCAACAGGGCTGCGAGCGGTCCGCGGCGGTCGCGCAGCCGCATCCACCGCTCGCCGAAGCCGCCGCTCCAGCCGAGCCGGTCCCAACCGGAAAGCGCAATGCCGCCAAGCCAGCGAGCCTTCTGGCGAACGGCGCCGCCGAAGGTCGAGGGAAAATGTCCGCGGCTCGCGACGACCGCCCGCTCTCCGGGCCGGGCCGGAATACGGACGAACATGGTCTTGAGGCCGAGCTCGCCAATCCTCAAGCCAACCTCATAATCCTCGGTCATGCTGGTCCCGGCAAACGGCGTCCCGTCGGCCATTGCGGCGAGCTGGGCCAGCGGCTTGCGCGCGATTGCGCAGCCGACACCGGCAAGCGGTATGGCGGCACCCACCGCTTCGCGCACGACCAGCTCCTTCATGTGAGCCTCCGCGAACTCGTCGCAATAATGGCCGCTGATCCAGCGCGACTGGGGATCGGGCAGCGGCTGGACGGGAAGCTGGATGACCGCAGCGCGATCGATCAGCGCATCGAAGATCCGAAGCTCATAGGGGTGAACGACGTCCTCGGCATCGTGAAGTACGACCGCTTCCGCCAAGCGCCCCGTCATCGTCTCATGAGCTATGAGCGCATCGTAGAGGTGATTGAGGCAATCGGCTTTGGTCGTGGGTCCGTCGACTTCGACCAGGACCCCCTCCACACGGTCATCCTTGACGCTCGCAATCGCCGCCGCAGTCGCCGGGTCATTGCGATAGTGGCCGACGAATATGCGGTAATCCTCATAATCGAGCCGGCTGAGCGTCATCCGCAGCATCGATGCGATCACCGCAGCTTCGTCCCACGCCGGAACGAAGATCGCCAGAAAGCCGGGGTTGGGTTTGAAGACGAAATAGCTCGCGAATGCGCGTGGATAGCGGCTGTAGATCGTCAGGGAGCGCCAGACCTGGCGAACGAAATAGATGAGGTCGACGACAATGTCGTTGAGGGCGAACAGCAGGAAGCCCGCGCCGGCGAACAAGGCAAGCTCGGCGGCGACCCGGGCCAGGATATCGGCAAACGCCACGCTCCGAGCGAATCGGCTAGCGCATTATCGATTGGTTCGGATGAAATGCTCGGTGCATAATGATCTCTCCCTGATGGGAATCGAATTGGCGGACCGAGCGACCGCAAGCTTGCATAAGAATGTGGATCAATCTTGGGCCATTACCGACAGAAATTACCGAATTGGTCCGAACGAACTGGTGGAGTCCAAAGGTCGAGGATGGCACGATCTCTTCCGCTTCTTCTCGGCGTGTCCATCGCTGCTTCGGCCAGTGCGATTGCCGCCGGGAAGATCCTGGTCGCCGCCGGAACCTGGTCGGCGATCGATCGCGGCGGCCTCTGCATCGCTGCCGGACGCTCGGCGAAGATCGCTGCCAAGGGCAAGCTCCAGGCGCTGGCGGGCTTCACCTTTACCGCCGACCGCCGTCGCTGGGGTGAATTCCACACGCAGCTGAGCCGAGTGCCGCGAGCGGGCTCGAGCGTGATCCTGACGGTGGGCAGCCAACCCTTCCTTCTGACGGCGCGCGGCGGTTGGGCATGGAGCCGCGGCCCTCAACAGGAGCAGGCCATCATCGCTGCGACGCGCGCCGCAACCCAGATGCGCGTGCAAGCGCGCGACGCAGCGGGCAACCGTTTTACCGACCCTTACGCGCTCGACGGCGCACCGACCGCGATCGATTCCGCGGCCGCAGCCTGCGCTGGCAAAAAGCCGCCGCATTAACTAGATAGCGCGCTTCCTATGAGTGCCGACACCGCAATCATGCCTATTCCGGGCGCAATCGACCCTGTGCCCGTCGCACGGGCCTCGGCTGCGCGCGCCGACGGGAAGATCGAGCTGGTTGGCCTCTCGAAGGATCAGATCCGGTCCGAGCTCGAAGCCGCGGGCCTCGATTCACGGCAGTCGAAGCTCCGCTCCAAGCAAATCTGGCACTGGATCTACAATCGCGGGGTTAGCGACTTCCTTGCCATGACCGACGTCGCCAAGCCACAGCGCGGCTGGTTTGCCGAACGATTCGTAATCTCCCGGCCAGACGTGGTGGAGGCGCAGGTCTCGTCAGACGGCACGCGCAAGTGGTTGCTTCGAACGCATGACGGCCATGACTTCGAGATGGTGTTCATTCCCGACGCGGACCGCGGGACTTTGTGCGTGTCGAGTCAGGTCGGCTGCACCTTGAACTGCCGCTTCTGCCACACCGGCACGATGCAACTTGTGCGCAATCTCACGTCCGCGGAAATCGTCGGCCAGGTAATGCTCGCGCGTGACGCCCTCGGCGAGTGGCCGTCGCAGCCCGAAGGCCGGATGCTCACCAACATCGTGATGATGGGAATGGGCGAACCGCTCTACAATTTCGAAAATGTCCGCGACGCACTGAAGATTGTGATGGACGGAGACGGGCTTGGCCTGTCGCGGCGACGGATCACTCTTTCGACCAGCGGGGTCGTTCCGATGATGGCCCGCGCCGGCGAGGAGATCGGAGTCAATCTCGCGGTCTCGCTCCACGCAGTGACCAAGCAGGTTCGCGACGAGATCGTTCCGCTCAACCGCAAGTACGGGATCGAGCAATTGCTGGAGGCCTGCGCGGCCTATCCCGGCGCGAATAATGCGCGGCGGATCACCTTCGAATATGTAATGCTGAAGGGCAAGAACGACGGCGACGAAGACGCTCGGGAGCTGGTCCGCCTCCTCCGCAAATACAGGCTTCCGGCGAAGGTCAATTTGATTCCGTTCAACCCGTGGCCGGGCGCGCCCTATGAATGTTCCGATGACGAGCGGATCAAGGCGTTCAGCAATATCGTCTTCGAGGCCGGAATATCGGCGCCGGTGCGAACTCCGCGCGGCCGCGACATTGACGCGGCCTGCGGGCAGTTGAAGACTGCTGCTGAGAGAAAGCGCAGGAGAGCGGCATGATTGAAGACTCGATGCTCACGGCATTCGATATCGATCGGATCGAGCCGACCGTCGTCGGTCCCGGTTGCACACGCCGCGACTTGCCTGCAACGGACGGGGTCCGCGTCTGGGTCGTCGATATCGATCCGGGTGCGACCTGGCCTTATGTTGACCGTCACGACGCGGCCGGCGAACAAATGTTCGTCCTGGACGGGGAGCTGATCGAGGGTGATCGTGTTTTTCCAGCCGGCACGTACATCAATTTTCGCTCAAACAGCTTTCACCAACCTCGGTCGGAAACGGGCGTGAGGCTGTTGGGTTTGAACAGGCTGTGAGCGCGAGGAGCCCGATTGAATGTCGCTGATCGGCCGGCTCGTCGACAAGCTGCTCAAGCGGGGCAGCATCACGCTCATAACTCCGGACGGCAAAGCGGCGAGCTACGGACCCGGCGGGGGCGAGCAGCTGACCGTCCGCTTCACTGACAGCCGGGTCGCCTTCGACATCCTCAAGAATCCGCGCCTCGGCGTCGGCGAGGCCTATATGGACGGGCGGCTGATCGTCGAGGAAGGGACGATTCTCGAGCTTCTGGAGCTGGTCACCGGATCGAACCGGTGGGAGGATTCCGGCCAGAAGCGCAAGCTATTCGCCAAGAAACGGCTTGGCGCGCTCAAGGCCTTCTTCCGGCGCAACGATCCGCGCCGCGCGCGGCGCAACGTCGCCCATCATTACGACCTTAGCGACGAGCTCTACGACGCATTCCTCGACCCGGATCGGCAATACAGCTGCGCCTATTACACCGACCCGCGCAACAGCCTCGAGCGGGCGCAGGCCGACAAGAAAGCGCACATCGCCGCCAAGCTTTATTTGAAGCCCGGCCAGCGGGTTTTGGACATCGGCAGCGGCTGGGGCGGAATGGCGCTCTATCTCAACAAAGTCGCGGACGTGGACGTGCTCGGGGTGACTCTATCCGAAGAGCAGCTCAAGGTCGCGCGCCGCCGCGCCGAGGAGGCGGGTGTCACGGACCGGGTCAAGTTCGAGCTGGTCGACTATCGCCACGTCACCGACAAGTTCGACCGCATCGTGTCCGTCGGAATGTTCGAGCATGTCGGCGCCAAACATTATGACGAATTCTTCGCCAAGTGCCACGACCTGCTCAAGCCCGACGGGGTGATGCTGCTGCACACGATCGGCAAGTTCGGCGCGTCGAACAAGGCGCCCGACCCGTTCACCGACAAATATATCTTCCCCGGTTATTACCTGCCCTCGCTGAGCGAGATGTGCGCGGCGAGCCAACGGGTCCGGCTGATCGCCAGCGACGTCGAGATCCTGCGGCTGCACTATGCTTACACGCTGCGCGAATGGCTGCGGCGGTTCCGCGCGGCGAAGGAGCGAATGGTGAAGCTCTACGACGAGCGTTTCTTCCGTATGTGGGAATTCTATTTGTGCGGGGGGATCGTGCTGTTCGAGAGCGGTAGCGGCTGCAATTTCCAGGTGCAGTACATCCGCGATCGCCGCGCGCTTCCGATCACGCGCGACTACCTGCTGGAGGCCGAGCAGCGCTACCGCGAGCTCGCCGCCAAGCCGGCTGCTTCAAGGAAGCCACGCAGCCCGGCTCGGCGAAAGGCGCTTGAGGCTAGCGAAGCCTGATCCGGCATGAAGAAGGGGCCCGCAAGCCGCGAGCCCCCTCAATGCACGAACGGGGCCCGAGTCAGGCCGGGCGCTTGGGCTTGTCTTTCCAGCGCTCATGCATTTGCATCCGCTCGTCGGGCGTCAGCTTGCCGTCATGGTTGGCGTCCGCGCTGTCGAAATGCCTGAGCGCGGCGTCGGTCATTTCCTGCAGCGAGACCTTGCCGTCCCGATTCCCGTCGGCGCTCTCGAACATCTTGCCATGCATCCGCATACCCATGCCGTGCATGCGCGAGCTGAAGTCGTGCATCCGCATGACCTTCCCATGCGGCTGGCCGGAGGCGCCATCGACGTCGACGGGCCCTTCGCCGTCGCGCATCACGAACACGCGCTGTTCGCGAACGTTTGGCCTGGCCGACATGAATTCCTGACGGCTGATCGATCCGTCCTTGTTCGTGTCGAGCTTGTCGAACATCGCTCCGCGGTCCGGGTGCGGCATTCCGCCATCGGCGAAATGCTTGGCGAAATTTTGATGGATTTCGCCGGCCATCGCCTGGTGTGCGGCATCGGCTTCCGCGCGGGTGACGAAGCCGTCCTTATTCGTATCAAGCTTCGCAAACATGTCGCGCACGTGTGCGACGACCTCGTCGCGCGTTTCCGTTTTCATCGGCATCCGGAAGACATGACTCTGGATCCGCGGGACCGCTGGAACGGACGCGACGGCCGTGGTTCCCTGGGCCACCCCAGCCGGCGGCGCTGGCTGGGCGACTGCTGGAACGATCGCGATAAATGCGGCCGCCGCAGAGCCGCCAAGCAGAAGCTTCATCATGTGATTGGCCCTCCCAATGAGGAGCGCGGAATTATCCCGGTGAAGCTGTATGCCGGTTGAATGTGAGAAGTCAGCGCGGCCGATGGACCGTTAGCCCGGCGATCCGTTGCGTAACCGGATAAGCGGAATCCATCGCCGCCGCGACCGCGGGATTGTACCGTTCGTCGAACCGACGATCTCCCCGTTCGCCCGCTGTGATGAAGAAGGCGAATTCGCCCCTGCGGATCCGCTCGACAAAGGGTCGTTCGTCCCAAGCACCGGTGCTTGCCAGCTCGGCGAAGATGGATGGTTCCCACAAAACCTCGCGGTCGTTGCGTACCAGCAGGATCATGTCATCCGAGATCACCGGCTTGTCGGCAGCTGCGATGGCTCGGGAAAGTTGTGCAAGCTCGCGCGCCCGCTGACCGTCGACTTGCATGTCGAATGGCGCACGCGGAGCAAGCAGCGCTTGCGTTGCAAGCATCATCGGAAGAACGACGCCGAGGATCTTGCGCAGCTCCGTCGAGCGCACGCGTTCGGCCTCGGCTATTGCGCACGCGGCGAAAAGGCCGAGCGCGAAGCCCCATTCCAGGAAATAGTTGATGCTCGATCCAACCTTGGCGAGCAGGACGAGCGTGAGAGAGGAGAAAAGCAGGTACGTGGCGGCGACCAGGAAGGCGACGTCGGGCGGGGCCGCAGCGCGGAGATCGCCAAGGCCGCGGTAGCGGGCGCGCAACGCCGCGATGCGTCGAACGAGCACGAATCCGGCGAGGGCGATGAGGGTCGCATTATGGACGACGGCGCCGCTAATCGCCGACAGCCGGCCGAAGTCGAGGCGATTGACGTTATAGAGCAAGATGTGGCGGGCAAAGCCGCCGTCGGTCGCCCAGGTGAGCGCCGCCAGGGCCGCTACTCCCAGACTGGCACAGACGGCGATTCCCCGGAGCGCCGTCGACGGCCGAACAAACAACAGGACCGCGAATGCGGCCGCGGGCGCGGCGATCGACGTCTGACGAGTGTAGATCGCAGCGACGAACAAGACCGCCGCAAGATCGATCAGGCGCGGTCGTGCGACGGCGCTGCAGGCGATCAGCAATCCCGACAAAGCGAGAGCGATCGCAAGCATGTCGACGCGCATCAGCGGCGCCCAGTAGATCACCGGAAAATAGGTGAAGATGAGCAGTCCCGCCACCGCCCCGGCAAGGCGTCCGCCGGCGCGTCCGCCGTTCTGTCCGACGAGAAGCATCGCGAGCAGGCCGGAGACAATGGCCGCGGCGGCGGTCGAGAGCAGAGCGATCGATCGTCCCGTCGCGAGCTCATCCGTGCCGAGCGCAGCGGCAATCAGCGAGGTCGTGACGTGGTAAACCGGCGGGTAGTGGAAGACGATCGCCGGAAATTGGTCGATCGGTCCATAGGCCCTTGACGTGAACATGAAACGCATCTGCTGCCAGACGATGCCCTCGCCATAATCCAGCTCCCACGGGAAGCGGATTGCCGTCAGCCCGTCCGCAGCGAACAAAGCCGCACGATAAAGGAAAGCGGCAAGCATGACCGCGACCGCCAATTGAGCGAAGCTCCGCTGCGTCGCTCGCGGCCCGTGGATCTGCATTGGAACGGTCATGGCAGGCGTCGCCACCCAAACAGCAGCCCCATGATCATTCGCCAGCCGACGGTGAAGCCGCGCCAGTTATTGATGTTGCCTCCCTTGCTCACACCCACCCGCTGGTGAAAGGTGATCGGGCACTCCAGCAGCACTTCGCCTTGTCCCAAGGCAGTGTCGAGGAAATGCGCGTTAAACTCAAGGTTCACCGACGGATCGAGGTTGGGCAACAGCCGGATCAGCGCGTCGCGGCGACAGAGCTTGTACGTGGTGCCAACGTCGGTGATCGTGCTCCGGCCGAGGTGCTTGGCCTCGAGCAGCTTCCCGACGAACAGATTGCCGTAATACATGAAAGTGCTGAGCTGCGTCACATAATGACGCAGCGGCTCGACGATCCGGGTGCCGTTCACAATGTCGGCATGCGGCGCGTAAGCGAGCAGCTTTTCGACGTCATAAGCGCGGAACGTCCGGTCGCCCTCGGACAGCACGACATAGTTGGTATCGGTATAGAGGATGGCTTCACTGAGGCAGCGGTAGACGCATCTGCCATAGCCGGGCTGCTCCTCGTTGAAGGTAATTGCGCCGGCGGCTTGGGCGCGCTCGAATGTCGCGTCCTTGCTGTTGTTGCTGACGACGATGACGCGCTCGACCAGCGGGTGCGACAGGAAGTCGCGAACTGCCTCGCCGATGCTGTCCTCGTCGTTATAGGCCGTGAGCGCGACGGTGACCCGGCGCCGTCGCACCGGGTCGTAGCGAACCGGCAACGCCGGCTTTTTGTCGGCGAGAAATACAAGGAGGTCGACCAGCGAAAGCGTAATACCAAGCATCACCGGCATGCCGCTGTACCAGACCAACCACTGCGCAACCGGGTCGAGCTGCTCGTGCAGCCCTAGCAGGTAGCGCGGGAAGACGAGCAGCGTACCGGCAAGATAGGCGACAAGACCAACGACGAAGCAGAGGATGCCGTAGAGCAGGAAGGGCGTGCGGTGGGGGCGCCGGCGGGCAACCAGCTGCTCGGCCCAGTACGCGCTGTTCGGCTGCATGGTCATGGACGCGGCACTCCTTACCCCTGGACCTTCTTTTGATGCGCCCGCCGCGGGTCTAGGAGAAAAGCGTTAACCAAAAATGTTCAGGCGAAGGTCCAGCGGCGATTGAGCAGGAAAGTGAATGCGGGCGTCAGCGTCACAATCGGCACGATCGAAAGCTCGATCGCCTGGCCGAGCCGCTGAACGATCAGCCACACCCAGACGCAGTTGAGAGCGTAGCCGGCGACGTTGACGACCAGGAACCTGCTGAGCGACCAGCCGCTCCGCCCGCCGTGGCCGCGGAAGCTCCATCGCGAATGGAGCGCGTATCCGGCAATTAGCGCAGCGGAGAACCCGGCAGCATTGGCCAACTGCGCTGGCATTTGGAACAGGGTCGCGCCTGCCCAGTAGACCGTGGCATAAAGCATGGCGAGCGCGATTCCCACGATCCCATAGCGCACCATCTGGCCGGTAAGGCCGCGATCCAGGGTTCTGGCTATTTGTTGCATTTGGCTGCTAACGGCCCCTTCGCTTCTCGTTGCCGCATTCCATAGGGTAGAATGCTTAACGCTCCCACCGGCTCGAAATCCATGGGTAGGTCGACCGCGAATTGGTGGGATCGGCCGAAGTTCCTTGCGCTCATTCTCGCGCTTTCAACGGTCCCCCTTCTCTATCCGCCCATCCCACCGCTGGTCGACCTACTGGGGCACATGGGACGCTATCGAGTGGAGATCGATCTCGTCCACTCGCCCTCCCTCCAGCTTTATTACGGATACCGTTGGGCTGCGATCGGCAACCTTGGAGTGGATGTGCTGGTGAAGCTGCTCGGGCCGTTGCTTGGCCTCGAGCCGGCGGTAAAGCTGATCGTGCTCACTATCCCGGCGGCGACGGTCGCCGGATGTTTGTGGGTTGCGCGCGAAGTTCACGGACGAATCCCGCCGACGGCATTATTTGCCCTGCCCTTCGCCTACGGGCACCCCTTTCTGTTTGGCTTCGTCAATTACACTTTGGCAATGGCGCTCGCCTTCCTGGGCTTCGCGCTCTGGCTTCGGCTTGGCCGTCTCGGGCGGACGAAGCTGCGGGCCGTGTTGTTTGTGCCGATCTCGGTCGTCATCTTTTTCTGCCATACCTACGGTTGGGGTGTGCTCGGGCTGTTGTGTTTTTCAGCGGAAGCGGTCCGACAGCATGACAACGGCAGGAAATGGCTGACGGCGGGCTTACATGCCGCGCTTCATGCGGTGGCGATGGCGCTTCCGATCCTGATCATGCTTGCCTGGCGGAGCGAGACCCACGGCGGGTCGACCTTCGGATGGTTCGAATGGCGCAAATGGGAGTGGGTCTATTCTGCGCTCCGGGATCGGTGGCCGGTCTTCGATGTGGCTTCGGTGATTTTGGCCGCACTGGTGATCCTCTTCGCGGTGATCAGCCGCGCCCTCACTTTCTCCCGCAACCTCGCTTTCTCGGCGATCGTCCTCACCGCTGCATTCGCGATCATTCCCTGGACCGTCTTCGGTTCGTCCTATGCCGACATGCGCATCGTTCCTTATGTGCTGATGACGGCGCTGCTCGCCGTCCGGTTCCAAAACGACGCTTCGGTGAAAGTTACGCGCACATTCGCGGTTCTGGGCACCGGATTCTATGCCGTTCGATTGGGAGCGACTGCCGCCAGCCTGGCGATTGCGTCGAATGGCCTTCAGGCGAGACTCGCGGCCCTTGAACATCTGCCGATCGGGTCCCGCGTCGTTAGCTTGGTCGGCCTTGCCTGCCCGAAACCCTGGGCCTTGCCGCGCACCAGCCACATCGGTGGAATGGTGATCACCCGTCGGCTCGGTTTTTCGAACGATCAATGGCTTATGGAAGGAATCAACCTCCTGCAGTTGCGGTACACGCAGGCGGGCATTTTCCGAGCCGATTCGTCGCAGATTGTTCGAATGGAAGGTTGCCGGGGCTGGACCGTCAGCATGGCGCTGGCAGCTCTTCCGCGCGATCGATTCGACTATGCCTGGCTGGTCGACACAGGGCCGTACGATCCCCAGCTCGTGGAAGGAATGCAACCGGTCTGGCGCGGACCGGGGTCCATCCTCTATCGGTTGAATCCATGACCGGCTTGTCGATCGTCGTGCCGTGCTTCGACGAAGAAGCGTGCCTGCCCGTCCTGCACGAGCGGTTGACCGCCGCTGCGCGCGCCGCGGTCGGCGACGATTACGAAATCGTCCTCGTCAATGACGGATCGCGCGACCGGACCTGGGCAATCATGGAGGATTTGGCGGCGGCCGATCCGCGCCTTGTCGCGATCAACCTGTCGCGCAACCACGGCCACCAGCTCGCGCTGACCGCCGGGCTCGACCTCTGCCGCGGCGAGGTGGTCCTCGTCATTGACGCCGACCTCCAGGATCCTCCCGAGCTCCTGAGCGAGATGCTCGCGACGATGCGGCGTGAAAATGCCGACGTCGTTTATGGCGTTCGCAAGAGCCGCGCTGGGGAAACGGCCTTCAAGCGCGCGACCGCGCACGGCTTCTATCGCCTGCTGTCGCGGGCGACCGAGGTCAACATTCCGGTGGACGCGGGCGATTTCCGGCTGATGAGCCGCCGCGCGCTCGACGCCCTCCTCGCCATGCCGGAACAGGCGCGGTTCATCCGGGGCATGGTCGCCTGGATCGGGTTCAGGCAGGTCCCGCTCGCTTACAATCGCGACGTGCGCTTCGCCGGCGAGACAAAATATCCGTTGCGCAAGATGATCCGCTTTGCGCTCGACGCGCTGACGGGTTTTTCGTCTGCGCCGTTGAAGCTCGCGAGCCACGCGGGCTTGTGGCTCTCGCTCGGCTCGGTGCTGATCGTCGTTTATATTTTCCTCGGCTGGCTTTCGGGCCGAAGTGTTCCCGGCTGGACGTCCTTGATGCTGGTCGTGGTCGTGCTCGGCGCGATCCAGATGTTCGTTCTGGCGCTGATGGGGGAATATCTCGGCCGACTTTATAACCAGGCGAAGAACCGGCCGCTCTACATCGTGCAGGAAATCGCAGGCCGCGACGGCGAGCAGCCGGCACGGCTCGGAGTCATCGCGTCACGCGTAGGTCCAGCGCCGGTGGAGGGCAAAGGTCATAAGCGGCGTAAGAACGACGTTGGGGGCGATCGGCCACCAGTTCGGCCCGCCTAGGCGCTCAACCAACAGCCACACCCAAAAACTGTTCAGCAGGTAACCTAACAGGTTGACCGCGACGAAACGCGCTCCGATCCGCGCATGGTCGTCGCGCTCGCCGTGGCCGCGGAAGCTGACCCAGCCATGGGCGAAATAGCCGACGATCACCCCGGCGATCCATGCGATCGCAATCGCCAGCAGAGGCGAGGCCAGGCGGGTCTCGGCCAGCCCGTAGTAGATCGCCTGGCCGCCGATGGTGATCAGCGCGCCGATGATCCCGTAACGGATCAGCTGGTTGAAGGCCTCGCGCGCTTCGGCGTCCGAAAGCACGCGCTCGACATGCCGCTTCACTTTCGAAGCCGCGCCTCGACGGACGCCTTCACCATGGCGATCGGTTTGACCAGAGCGGCCGGGATCAAGCGGACGGCAGCGCGGCGAAGCGCCCATGACAAATCCCCGCCGATTTCGAGCAGCCGGCCCTCGGGGACCTCGAACGAAAGGATCGATTTGCTGAGACGCTTGCGCCCCGCGGCGTTGGCGTAGATCACGCTGTTGAATCGATACCAAGGCTTCACCTGCCGCTTGTCCGCAAGCCGCGGGCGAAGCCAGTCGAACGCCCGGTATCCGCGCGTCGCGAACA
>JBKPKF010000192.1:0-10417 GCA_046730995.1 Pseudomonadota bacterium | reverse complement strand
CCACTGGCGGGCTTCGCCAGTCGCTAGCGCCTCTTCGAAGATCGGCCGGACGTCGGGGGCGGTTCGCGGACCGCTGAACCTTGCGTCAGCAGCGTGGACGGCGCGCTCGGCAGCCCACCACGTCTCGGCGGCGACGGCGAGGGAGTTGCTGCGAACCGCGAGGTGGCGGACGCCGGGAATCGACTTGACCGGATCCCGCGAGAAGCCCGTCAGGCGGCCGCCGGGCGGCGCGAGGCGGGCCGAGGCGAACAGCATGTCCGGCAATCGGACGTCGCCGGCAACGCGCACCCTCCCGTCGCACTTGGCCGGACCGTCAAGCCGCTGAAGCGGCTGTCCGATCAGCCTGCCCTTGTTCCCGGTCCGGAGTAGCGGGCGGCGAGGCGGCGCGCGGTCGGCGGCTTCTTCGGCGAGCTCGGCAAAGCTGAAGGTACGGACGCCGTTGATCACGAAACCATCGGCGGCTTCGCATTCGCCGGAGCTAATGTTCCAGCGGTCGGCGGCGGCTCCGATCAGCATGGCGCGAGCGATCGCGGCAGCCTTCCGGAGCGGTTGCTCGAACGCCCGGACGGAGGTCGATCCGGCTGTGATCCTGAGCTCATTTTCGAACAGCGGGTTCGCATATTCGCCCGTGAGCGGCGCGGGTTCGACGGCAACCGTTTCCCATGCCGCGCCGAGCTCATCGGCGACGATCTGCGGGAGCGCGGTCCATATGCCCTGCCCGGTTTCAACCTGGGGAACAACGACGGTTACGCGGCCGTCGCGGCCGATCTTGATGTAGCTCCCAAAGGCTTGCTCCCCAGCCTTGAGCGGCAGGTCGCTGGCGAGATGGCGCGGCCAGAACGAAAATGCGACGACCAGGCCGACCCCGACCCCGCCGCCGATCAAAACAGTGCGGCGATCGAGCTTCAACGCGCGTACTGCGCCTTCAGGGCGCGGCGATCGATCTTGCCTGTGCCGAGCCTCGGCAGGGGCTCGGCAGTGAAGATGAAGCGCGCCGGAATCTTGAATTTGGAAAGCTGGCCGTCGAGGAAGTCCCGCAGATCGTCCTCGCCCAATTCCTCCCCGGACTTCGCGTGCACGACCGCCACCGGGATTTCGCCGAGGCGCTCGTCGGGCGCTCCGAAGACGGACACTTCGGCGACCGACGGGCATGCGTAGCAGGCTGCTTCCACCTCGGCCGCGCTGATATTCTCACCGCCGCGAATGATGATCTCTTTCTTGCGATCGACGATGAACAGATAACCGTCCTCGTCGAGATAGCCGACGTCGCCGGTCCGAACGTAGCCGTCGGCGGTAAACAGCTCTGCGGTCGCTTCGGGATTGCGCCAATAACCCGTGATGGAGGCCGCGGTGCGGATTGCGATTTCGCCCATTCCGCCGGTCGGAAGATGCGCATCGCCGGGCCCCAGGATCGCAAGCTCGATCAGCGGTTTTTGCGCGCGGCCGGTGGAGGCGGGCTTGGCTGCGTAGTTTCCCCAATAGTTTGCGCAGCCCGCGGCGTTCGTCTCGGTGAGCCCGTAACCGAGCGCCGGCTGGGCGTTCGGGAATTCGGTTTTCAGGCGCTCGACGTGAGAAATTGGGCGCGGTGCCCCGCCGCCGGTGATGTCGCGAAGCGAGGAAAGGTCATATTTGTGCCGGTCGGGATGGTTCATGAGCTCGAGGCTCATTGTGGGCACTCCGACGAAGTAGGTGATTTTCTCCTTTTCTATCAACCGAAGTGCTTCGCCTGCATCCCATTTCGTCATCACCACCATGCAGCGGCCGATAACGAAGCTGTTGATCATCACCGGAACCTCGCCAGTGACGTGGAAGAGCGGCACGCTAAGAAGAGTGCGAGCCTGGCTGGTCGGCTCATTGCCCTCGTCGGTCAGGATTCCGAGGAGGACGATAAGGCCCGTCGCATAGGCATAGGTCGCCGTCGTTACCGCCCGATGGGTCGACAAGGCGCCCTTCGAATCGCCGGTCGAGCCCGAGGTGAAAAGAATGGTCGCATCGTCTTCCGGCGCCACCTCGGGAAGCTCGCTGTCCTCATCGCGGTCGTGCAGGAGCTCGGCCATCGCCTCCTCCAGAGGAAGCTCGATCGGGATCATGAGGACGTCGCAGGCTGCGCATGAGGCAGCGATTCGTTTCGCTCGCGAAGCATCGGCGATCACCAGCTTCGGCTCGACCAGGGCGAGCGCCTGCTCCAGCTCATGATATTCCCACCAGCCGTTGAGCAAGGTGGCGACCGCTCCCGCCTTGACGATGCCCATGTAGCTGGCGATCCATGACGGACAATTGCGCATCGCGATTCCGACCGGGTCGCCTTTCGAAATGCCGCGGGCGGCAAGGCCGTGCGCGATACATTCGGAGATTCGGTCAAGCTCGGCGAAGGTGAGGCGCTCTTCGCCGCAAACCACAGCTTCGACGTCCGGATTGAGTGAGCAAAACGTCCGGAACAGCGCGGGAAGGGTGTCGGGAAAGTTGGTCACGATGGCGCGGCCCTGCTCGTCTTCGCCAATGACCAGCCGCCCGCCGGGTGCAGTAACCTCGGCCAGCTTCTCGTCATACTTGCGGTCGAGCTCGGTCTGCATCTCTCGCTTGGTCTCGTTTGCCTTTCGCGTCTTGCACCTTATGAGACGCTGACCTTCACGGGGAAAGCCCTTGCCGCCAGTAGACTATTCGCACTTCACAAAGTTCACGGACTTGGGCCTGTCGCCGGTCGCGCTTCACGTCTGGAAGTTCGACCTTCGCTGGTACAGCCTCGCTTACCTCGCCGGGATTTTCATCGGTTATTGGTACTTGCTGAAGCTCACCAGGAAACCCGGCTCTCCCATGGGCCGGAAGCATGCCGACGACCTGGTCTTCTACGCCGCATTGGGGATCATCCTGGGCGGCCGCCTCGGCTACGTTTTGTTTTACAACCTCGGCGATTACCTCCGGCACCCGATCGAAATCCTGCGATTGTGGGATGGCGGCATGTCGTTCCACGGCGGTGTGATCGGAACATCGCTCGGCATCTTCTACCTCGCGCGGAAGGAGAAGCTCGCCTGGCTTCGCCTCCACGATTATGTCGCCTGCTGCGTCCCGTTCGGGTTGTTCTTCGGGCGCCTTGCGAATTTCGTGAACCAGGAATTGTGGGGCGCTCAAACGACGGTTCCATGGGCGATCCGTTTCGTGGAGCAGACGCCGCTCGGACTGATCGTCGGCCCGCCGCGTCATCCCAGCCAGCTCTACGAAGCCGGGCTTGAAGGCATCGTCCTGTTCGCGATCCTGTGGTGGATGTTCTGGAAGACCGATGCCCGCTACCAGCCCGGCAAGCTCGTCGGCGTCTTCCTGTTCTTCTACGGGATTTTCCGCTTCGGTCTCGAATATATCCGGGAGCCGGATTCGCAGCTGGCCGAATTTGCCCGGATGACCGGGCTCCATATGGGCCAGTGGCTGTCGCTGCCGATGATCATCGGCGGCCTGTATCTGATGCTGACCGCAAAGCGCCGGCGCGTCCGCGTCGAACCGATCGCCGGCCCAGACTCCGTTGCCTAGAATAATCCTCCCGCACAAGGCGGGAGGTGGCGCGTGACCCCGCTCGAACGGGCCCTTCGCGAGCGCATCGCGACGGAAGGCGCGATTACCGTCGAGGCCTATATGGAAGCCTGCAACGCTTATTATTATGCGACGCGTGACCCCTTCGGAGCGAAGGGCGACTTCGTCACCGCTCCGGAGATCAGCCAGATGTTCGGCGAGGTGGTCGGCGCGGCGTTGGCCGATTGCTGGACCCGCGCGGGCAAGCCACACGATGCAATCTATGTCGAGCTCGGGCCGGGGCGGGGAACTTTGGCAAGTGACGCTTTGAGAGTGCTCCGAGCAGCGGGTTTCGACGGCGAAGTCCACCTCGTCGAAACGAGCCCGGCGCTTCGGAGCATGCAGGAAAAAGCGCTGTCCCCAGCTCATTGGCACGAGGAGATTGAGGATCTTCCGGCAAAGCCCCTGCTGCTTGTTGCCAACGAGTTCCTCGACGCGCTCCCGATCCGTCAATTCGTGGCGGATGCCGAGCGCCGAGTCCTCGTCGCCGCGGGCGGGCTGGCCTTCGATCGGGATGGAGACATCGTCGAGACTTCCCCGGCGCGTGAGGCGGCCGTTACCGCCATTGCTACGTGCCTAGCGGTCAAGGGCGGTGTCGCGTTCTTCGTCGACTACGGCCATTCGAGTAGTGGCCCGGGCGAGACGTTGCAGGCGGTGCGCGGGCATCGCTTCGCCCCCGTCCTCGCCAATCCCGGCGAACAGGACCTCACCAGTCACGTCGACTTCGAAGCCGTCGCGAGAGCGGCGCGCGACGCCGGAGCAGCCGTAACCCCGCTGGTCAACCAAGGTGAATGGCTCGATCGCCTCGGAATTGCCGCGCGCGCAGAGGCCCTCGAGAAGTCCAATCCGGACAAAGCGGCGGACATCCAGGCCGCGCTCGAACGGCTGACCGCACCCGGCCAGATGGGCGAGCTGTTCAAAGTGATCGCGATCCATTCGATCCAATGGCCGCAGCCCGTGGGATTCGAATGACGGTCAGCTATCGCGACGCGACTGTGAAAGACGCCGCGGAGCTCGATCGAATCTTCGACCGAAGCTTCTGCGATACTTTCGCTCATCTCTATCGTAGCGAAGATCTAGACTCCTTTCTCTCCGGGTTTGGAGTTCCCGAATGGGAGACGCAACTCCGCGATCCGGCCTGCGCATTTCGAATCGCTGAAGTGAGCGGCCGCCCGGTAGGCTATGTGAAAATCGGGCCCCAGAAGCTGCCGGTGGAAACGGACCGGCGGGCGCTCCTGCTGGACCAGCTTTACCTCCTCAAGGAGCACCATGGCGCGGGCATCGCGCATGACCTAATGGATTGGGTGCTGGCAGAGGCGAAGCGCCGGGGCGCCGAAGAGCTCTACCTTACCGTCTTCACTGAGAATCACCGTGCACGCCGCTTCTACGATCGGTACGGATTTGAAGTCGTGGGACGCTATGATTTCATGGTCGGCAATCATGCCGACGAGGATGTGATCATGAGGAAGGCCTTGTGAGCGGCGTTGAAGTCATTCGCGCGAGTTCGCTCGGAACGATCCCGCACGGCTTCCTCGGACGTCGCGGCGGTGTGTCGACGGGTGAGGTCGCCGGGCTCAACGTTGGCTATGGCAGCAAGGACGACCGCGACGCTATCGGCGAGAACCGGCGGCTGGCGATCGAGGCTGTGCTTCCCGGCGCGAAGCTCGTCACCGTTCACCAGGTGCATTCGGCCGAGACGGTTTACGCCGACCATGCCTGGTCGCAGGACGATCGCCCGCACGTCGATGCCTTGGTCACCGATCGGCCCAAGCTGCTGCTCGGAATCCTCACAGCCGATTGCGCACCCGTCCTTTTCGCTGACATTGAGGCTGGGGTGATCGGCGCTGCGCATGCGGGCTGGCGCGGCGCGCTCGCGGGCGTAACCGATTCGGCCATCGCCGCGATGGAGAAGCTGGGTGCGCGCCGGCACCGGATCGCGGCTGCCGTCGGGCCGTGCATTGCCCAGCTTTCCTACGAAGTGGACGAACGTTTCCGGCAGCGTTTTCAGGCCGAAGAACCAGGCAGCGAACGCTTCTTCGCTGAAAGTGCGACCGGCAAGCCCCACTTCGACCTTCCGGCGTACGTCGTCCACCGCTTGATCGCTTCCGGGATCGAGCAGGTCGAGGCGTTGCATCTCGATACCTATGCTGAACCTGATCGCTTCTATAGCTATCGCCGGGCAACCCACCGCGGCGATGCCGATTACGGACGACAAGCCAGCCTTATTGCTTTGCCCTGAAGTTCAACTTGCCCTGCCGAGACCCGCGGCCTAGCGCAGCGGCGACCGAGGAGACTCCCTTGCCCACCGAAGACGACACCCTTCACCACCGGCCGCCACGGCCGTCGCCGACGAAGATCGGCAATCACAAGCTCAAGGCCCAGACCCTGATGCTCGGCTACGGTTTCGATCCCGAACTCAGCGAGGGCTCGCTGAAACCGCCGATCTTCCTCACATCGACCTTCGCGTTCGAGAATGCGGCTGCCGGCAAACGCTTCTTCGAAGGGGTCACCGGCAAGCGTCCGGGCGGCGCCGAGGGCCTCATCTACACGCGCTTCAATGGGCCCAACCAGGAGATCCTCGAGGATCGGCTGAGCGTCTGGGAAGAGGCTGACGACGCGCTTGCCTTCGCCAGCGGAATGGCCGCGATCGCGACCTTGCTGCTGGCTTTCGTCCGGCCCGGCGACTGCGTGGTTCATTCAGGCCCGCTTTATGCGGCGACTGAAACTCTGATCGCGAAGATCCTTGGCCAATTCGGGGTGTCGTGGGTGGATTTCCCGGCCGGCGCGACGCGCGAGGACATCGATGCCGCAATCGCGAGCGGGAAGGAAAAGGGGCGCGTCTCTCTGATCTACCTTGAAAGCCCGGCCAATCCGACCAACCAGCTCGTCGATGTCGAAGCTGTCGCGGCTGCGCGCGACGCCGCGTTCGGTGCGGACGAACGGCCGCCGATCGCAATCGACAATACTTTCCTCGGGCCGCTCTGGGCGAAGCCGCTAAGCAATGGCGCCGACCTTTCGGTCTACAGCCTGACAAAATATGTCGGCGGCCACAGCGACCTCGTCGCTGGAGCGCTGGTCGGCGAGAAAGGCCTGATCAACCAGGTGCGGATGATCCGCAACACAATCGGCACGATCTGCGATCCCAATACGGCCTGGATGCTGCTCCGGAGTCTCGAGACGCTCGAGATGCGGATGGAACGGGCGGGAGCAAACGCCGCCAAGGTGTGCGACTTCCTCAAGAGCCATCCGAAGGTCGAAAGCGTGGGTTATCTCGGCTTCCTCGACGAGTCCTCGCGTCAGGCCGACATCTACCGCCGCCATTGCACGGGCGCAGGCTCGACCTTCTCGCTCTACCTCAAAGGCGGCGAGGAGCAGGCCTTTGCCTTCCTCGACTCGCTCAAGATCGCGCATCTCGCGGTCAGCCTTGGCGGAACGGAGACGCTCGCCAGTGCTCCCGCTGCAATGACGCATCTGTCGGTGCCGGACGAACGCAAGGCGCAGCTTGGCATCACTCCGAACCTGGTGCGCGTGTCGATTGGGGTCGAGGATGCCGACGACCTTATTGCCGACTTCGCGAACGCGCTCAACGCGGTCTAAACAAATCATTCAACCGATCGGTTGACAATCGCGCACGACTCGCGCATATTCAACTGCATGGTTGAAGATCATCTGGATGTGACCTTTCACGCGCTCGCGGATCCGACGCGGCGCGGAATGCTTGCCAGCCTCGCGCTCGGGGAAAAGTCGATCGGCGAGCTCGCGGGTCCGCTCAGCATGAGCTTTGCCGGCGCTTCGAAGCACGTGAAGGTGCTGGAAGACGCCGGGCTGCTCTCGCGGCGCAAGGTGGGGCGCACGCACCTCATCCAACTCAACGCCGGGCCGCTCGAACAAGCGACACGCTGGCTGCGGCAATGGGAGAAATTCTGGAACGTCCGCCTCGATCGTCTCGAGGCGCTGATCGAACGCGACAAGCAAAAGGAGAAGGACAATGGCTGAAGCTGCGGCACGGATTCGCGTGCCTCTTGAGAAAATCGCACCGGACACGATCAGGCTCGAGCGGACGCTCGACGCGCCGGTTGAGAAGGTCTGGAATTACCTGACCGAGGCAGAGCTTCGGCAGCAATGGTTCATGGGAGGGACCAATGCCACGGGCGTCGGCGAGTTCGAGCTGCTGGTCGACCACGACAAGCTTTCGAGCGACGACGTGCCGTACCCGGAAAGTTACGCCGGGTTCAAAGGCGCGACCTGGACAGAGAAGATCACCCGCTTCGAACCGCCGCGCCTGCTCGAAACGAGCTTCCAGGGCGGCAAGAACGGGACCGTCACCTACGAACTGTTTCCCGAAGGCGGGAAGACGCGGCTGGTGCTCACTCACAGCGGGATCGTGAGCCCGGTTGGGGCGCAGGACTTCGGCAGCGGCTGGACTTCGCATCTTGCAGTGCTCGAGGAGAGGCTTGCGGGGCGAAGCGTCCGGAATTTCTGGGCGCTGCACATGGAATCGCGCGAAGCGGTCAGGAAAGCGCTGGAGGGCTGACTCGCCTCCTCGGCCAACGGCCGTTAGGCTCCGGCTTCTTTCGAGGAGTCGGAGCCATGGCGGATGTCCACACGGGTCAGTGCTTTTGCGGTGCGGTCGAAGTCGAGGCCACCGGCCAGCCGGCGGCGCAGGGTTATTGCCATTGCGATTCGTGCAGAAGCATCGCCGGCGCTCCGGTCCGCGGGTTCACCGTCTGGCCGAAGGACGCCGTCAGGATTACGCGCGGCGAAGATCAGCTGAAAGGATATAGCAAGACCGATTTCTCCGATCGCCGGCACTGCGTTAATTGCGGCGGGCAGGTCCTGATCAATCACCCGACGATCGACATGGTCGACATTCATTCGGAAACGCTGAAGGGTTACGACTTCCAGCCGGCGCTGCACGTCAATTACCAGGAACGCGTGCTTCCGATCCGCGACGGCTTGCCGAAATTCAAGGATTTCCCGGACGCTTTCGGCGGGTCGAACGAGACGATGGCGGAATAGCCTTTACTCTTCGGTCCGCACCAGGACCGTCTCGCCGATCAGCAGGAAAAGCAGGAACGGCGCCCACGCGGCGATAATCGGCGGGTAGGCGCCGCTATTGCCCATCGCGAGGCTGAAATTGTCGGCAACGAAATAAGCAAAGCCGAGCGCCATTCCGACGCAGGCGCGGAGCAGCACCTGGCCGGAGCGGGCAAGGCCGAAGGCTGCGACCGCGGCCAGTAGCGGCATCAACAGGATCGACAGCGGTTGCGAAATCTTGTGCGCCAGCCCCGCCCGCGCCTCGTCGGTCGGACGGCCTGCGCGTTCGAGCTCTCCAACTCTCTCCTCCAAGGTCCAGTAATCGAGCTGGGTCGGGTCGACCTTCGCGAGCGTCAGTTGTTCCGGCGTCACACCTTCAAGACCGTCCCCCTGAGGCTGCTTCATGACCAGGTTCATGGCCGCATCATAGGTGCGCACATTCTTGAAAGCCCACAGGGCGGACCCGGGGCGGGGCAACGCGAAATCGGCGCGGATGACGCGCGTGAGCTCACCCCCAGTCCGGTCGTAGATCGCAAGCGCGTCGACGCGGAAACTCGATCCCCTACCGGATACGCGGCCTGCCCGGATGAGGTCCTCGCCGTTCAGCAGCCAGACGTTGGACATGACCCCGCTTTCCGGCGGGATCGGCTTGTAATCGTTGTCCGACCAGGCGGTGACAACGCGCGCGGATTTGACGACGACGGTTTCGTTGAACACGAACAGAAGGGCGGCGACGCCGAGGCTGGCGAGGATTAGCGGCGCCAGGATTTGGTGCGCCGAAATGCCGGCGGCTTTCATCGCAACCACCTCGCTGTGTTGATTGAGTCCGACGAATGCGATCAGCGTTCCGAGCAAGATCGAGAAAGGCAGGAACCGGGAGATCAGCAGCGGGATTCGAAGCGCGACGTAGCGCCAGAGCTCGGAATCGCCGTTGCCCGGAACCGCGAGGATCTTGCCGGACTCCCCGAGCAGGTCGAGCGTCATCAGGATCAGCACGAGCGCGACGAGCACGGCCAGGCCGCGCGTGACAAACAGCCGAACGAGATAAGAGGCGAGCTTGCGCGACGGGAAGAGGTTTAAATTGATCATGCCGTAGCGCGCCGCGGAAGGATTCCGCGAATGAACCGCCAGCTCTTCGATGCTGCAAATTCGAGAGCGCCGATCGGCTGGCCGCCGGGCTTGTGCGCGAGGACGTGATACATCCAGACGATCATCACCCCCAAGAAGAGGAATGGCACCCACAGGCCGATAACCGCATCGACCCGCCCCTGGGACGCCATCTGCTCGGCATATTGGTTGACCTTGTGATAGGCGACGACGATCACGATCGAGAGAAAGATCCCGAGCGACGATGAGCTGCGCTTGGGCGGCACAGCAAGAGCGACTGCAAGCAGCGGCAGGAGGAGCATCATCACGACTTCCACCAAGCGGAAGTTGAGATGCGCCCGAGCTTCGAGTTTCTGGTGGTGATCCGAGGCGCCGCCGAGATAGCCGTTAGCGAATAGCTCATGGAGATAGAGCTCATCCGACTGCGTGCCGCCGCGGTGCCGGAATTGATCGATCACCGGCAGGCTTACGGGGAGATCGTAAGTCTCGAACGACAAAGTCCGCGGCGCCGGAAACTTGGGTGATTCCTGCACGAGCCGCCCGCGCATCAGGCGGAACAGGATCGTGTCGGGGTCGTCGGTGGCGAGGAATCGGCCATGCTGGGCGGTCGCCGCGACAGTCATCCCGTTTTTGTCGTCCATCTGCACGAAGATGCCGTGAAGCTGGGTGCCGTTGTTCTCGCTCCGATCTATCCGGAGGGTCAGCCTGCGCC
>JBKPKF010000191.1:0-10621 GCA_046730995.1 Pseudomonadota bacterium | reverse complement strand
AAGGAAATCCTCGGCAAGTGACCTCCGCCGCCGCGCCCGAGGGCGTGAAGGGACAAGCCCGGGATAAAACGGTCCCGCGCCACGTCGCTATCATCATGGACGGCAACGGCCGCTGGGCCGAGCGCCGCGGACTGCCGCGTGTTGCCGGTCACCGTGCGGGCGCCGAAGCCGTCAAGCGCGCGCTCCAGGCCGCTGCGGATCACGGCGTCGAGGTTCTGACGCTCTACGCTTTTTCGTCGGAGAATTGGCGCCGAAGCGACGATGAGATTTCCGACCTCACCGCACTGATGCGCTTCTACCTCGAGCGCGAACTGAACCGCCTCATGAAGGAGGGGGTGAAGCTGAGGCTGATCGGCGATTATTCGGCGTTCGGGCCGGAAATGGCCGAAAAGCTTAAACGGGCGGTCGAAAAAACGCAGGCCAATAAGCGCGTGACCTTGGTGGTCGCCCTCAATTACGGTTCCAGGGCGGAGATTGCGGCTGCGGCGCGAACTCTCGCGGAAAAAAGCGCGTCGGGAGAGATCGACGCCGGCACCATCGACGAAGCCGCGATCGCCGCCGAACTCGACACGAATGGCTTGCCCGAGCTCGACCTGTTGATCCGCACGTCGGGCGAGGTTCGGCTATCGAATTTCCTGCTGTGGCAGGCGGCTTACGCCGAGCTACTGTTCCTCGACACACTCTGGCCCGACTTCGATGAGCAGGCATTTGGGCAGGCGCTCGAGCATTTCGCGGGACGGAAGCGCCGCTTCGGTGGCCGGTGAACGAACTCCTCGTCCGAATCATCTCCGGCTTGGTCATGATCGGCGTCGCTCTTGCCGCGGCCTTTGAAGGCGGGGACTTCTTCGCACTGCTGGTTGCGGCCGTTGCGACGGCGATGTTTTGGGAGTGGTGGACCCTAACCCGGTCCTGGGGGCTGCGGTGGACCGTCGCCGGTTTCGTCTATGCGTTGCTTCCCGCCATCGCGCTCCTTTGGATCCGCGAGCGGGACGTCCAGGGCGTCGACCTCTTGCTGTGGGTCTTCATCGTCACCTGGGCGACCGACATCGGCGCCTATTTCGTGGGCCGCGCGGTCGGTCGGAGGAAGCTCGCCCCCTCGATCAGTCCGGGAAAAACTGTGGAAGGATTGATCGGTGGCGTAATCGCCGCGGGGCTGCTCGGGGCCGCCTGGGCCGCTTATGCGAATCTCAGTCGGACTCTTTTGATCCTCGCTCCCCTGTTTGCCGTGGCGGCGCAGGGCGGCGACCTGTTTGAAAGCTGGATCAAGCGAAGGGTGGGGGTGAAGGACTCGGGCCATTGGCTTCCCGGCCACGGTGGCCTCCTAGACCGTCTCGACGGCCTCGTGCCGGTCGCTGTCCTTACCGCTTTAGTCCAGCTATCGGGGCTCGCATGAGACGCAGGCTCGCAATCCTCGGTGCGACGGGATCCATCGGCAAATCGACGCTCGACCTCGTCGAGCGTAATCCCGAGCGTTTCGAAGTCGTTGCCGTCACCGCCGCGACGAACGCCGAAGCGCTCGCCGAAATTGCGCGACGCACTGGGGCTAAGCTGGCGGTCGTCTCCGACAACGGCCGCCTCAGCGACCTCAAGGAGCTGCTGGCGGGCACGAATTGCCGCGCCGCCGGGGGTGAGGACGCTTTAATCGAGGCGGCTGCGAGCGAAGCGGAGCTGGTGATCGCCGCGATCGTTGGTTGCGCGGGTCTGGAGCCGGTCATGGCCGCGGTCGAAGCGGGCCGAATCGTCGCTCTGGCCAACAAGGAAGCGCTGGTCACGGCCGGCGCCCTGATGACCGATGCGGCGAAGCGCAGCGACGCGACGCTGCTCCCTATCGACAGCGAGCATAACGCTATTTTTCAGTGTCTTGCGTGCAGTCGTAATGACAACATCGCAAGAATAATACTAACCGCGAGCGGTGGACCGTTCCGAACCGCATCTCCACAGGCGATACGGAACGCGACCCCGGCTCAAGCTGTCGCTCATCCCAACTGGTCGATGGGCGCTAAAATTTCCGTCGATTCCGCGACGATGATGAACAAGGGCCTTGAACTGATCGAAGCCCATTACCTATTCGGCGTCGCCCCGGACCGGATCGAAATCCTCATCCATCCACAGTCCGTCGTTCATTCGCTGGTCGAGTTCGTCGACGGCTCAGTTCTTGCCCAGCTCGGCAGTCCGGACATGCGAATCCCGATCGCCTATGCACTCGCGTGGCCCGAACGGATGCCGACCCCGGCCCAGCGGCTCGATCTTGCATCCATCGCCAGGCTGGAGTTCGAACAGCCCGATCTTACGCGCTTTCCTGCGCTGAGGATCGCGCGCGAAGCTCTCGAGGCGGGTGGCTCGGCTCCGGTCGTGTTGAACGCCGCGAACGAAGCTGCCGTCGGCCGTTTCCTTGAAGGCGTGATAGGCTTCACCGATATCCCGCGGCTCGTCGAGCGCGCTCTGGAGGAGAGCAGTTTTGCCGCGCCTCGCTCGATCGCCGATGTTCTCGAAATCGACCGTTTGACCCGGCAGCGCGTTGACGCCGTCATGCAGGCCGTCTGACATGCCCCTTCCGCACGCTCCGCTGTGGATGGTCCTCCTCGCGTTCGTTTGCGCGCTCGGGCCTCTCGTCTTCTTCCACGAGCTTGGTCATTACCTGGTCGCTCGGCTGTTCAAAGTTCCGGCCGAGATCTTCTCAATCGGCTTCGGCCGAGAGCTGTTCGGCTGGACCGACAGGCAGGGGACGCGCTGGAAAGTCGCCTGGCTGCCACTCGGCGGCTATGTGAAGTTCATCGGGGACATGGGACCGGCGAGCGCGCCGGCGGACAAGCTAGATATTCCCGAGGAACTTCGCGACCGCGCTTTTCAATTCCGCCCCGTTTGGCAGCGCTTCCTGATCGTCCTGGCGGGACCGGTCGCGAACTTCATCCTGGCAATTGCGATCTTCACGGCCTTTTTCGCCGTCTTCGGGTCCCCGCTGTCGAACGCAGTCGCAAGCGTCAAAGCGGGCAGTCCCGCTCAAGTCGCCGGAATCCAGGCCGGCGACAGGATCGTTTCCATCGCTGATCGTTCCACGCCCACCTTCGCGGACATTTACAATGTCGTCGGCTTGAGGCCGAACGAGACCGTTCCGATCGAATATGAGCGTGCGGGCAAACGCTCTCATGTCGAGGTGAAGCTCGGTTCGATCGATTTCGTCGACCCCACGGGTCAGCATGCCGATCGCGGCATGCTGGGCGTCGTCGCGTCGATGGAGCCGGGGCGTCCGGTAGGGGTGGTTAAGGCTGTCCCGATGGCGGTCGAGGCCACGGGGCGGCTGACTCGGTCAATGTTCGACGGCGTGGTCCAGCTTATCCGTGGCGCAATCTCGCCGAAAATGATCGGCGGGCCGATCAAGATCGCCAAGCTCGCGGGGGCCAACGCGCAGTTCGGTCCATTGGCCTTTGTCGAGCTGATGGCCCTGCTTTCAATTAATCTGGGATTCATCAACTTGTTGCCAGTCCCAATGCTGGATGGAGGCCACCTGTTTTTCTATATCGTCGAGGCGGTCCGGCGTCGTCCGGTCAGCGCGCAGGCGCTCGATTGGGCCTTTCGCGGCGGCCTCGCGCTTATCCTCGCGTTACTGGTCTTCGCGACCTTCAACGACCTCGGCCTCTGGAACCAGCTTGAACGCTTGATTGGCTAGGAGGCTTGGGGCAGGGGCTTAAATACGGGCGTGATGGCCGAGGGGCGGCCGAATTTTTTTGTGCAAGGCGGGCTCGCGTGATTTCAGGAATGAAGGGTTTCAACCGGCGCGCAGGCGCCGTTCTTCTGGTGGGAACGATGCTCGGAGGATGGGCAGCGCCGCTTGTCGCCCAGACGGTTCCCGCCGGTCCGGCCCAGCAGCCGGCGGCCGCGGCCGCGCCTGCGCCCGCGCCAGCTGTGGCGCCACGGACGATTCGGTCAATTGCCGTGCGCGGCAACCAGCGTCTCGAGCCGGAAACGATTCGATCCTACGCCAACCTGTCGCCCGGCCAGCCGTATACGGCCGAATCGCTCGACCAGGCGCTGAAGGACCTCTACGCGACCCAGCTTTTCGCGGACGTGACCATTACCGGCGCCGACACGGGCGACCTCGTCATCGCGGTGCGCGAGAACCCGGTCATCAATCGCATCATCCTGGAGGGGAACAAGCGCCTTAAGGACGACAAGATCCTGCCCGAGATCAAACTCGCTCCGAGGCAGATCTTCACGCGCTCCGCGGCCCGGGCCGATGTCGAGCGAATCCTCGAGCTTTATCGGCGCCAGGGTCGCTTCGCCGCGCGAGTCGAACCGAAGATCGTCCAGCTCGACCAGAACCGCGTCGACGTCGTGTTCGAGATCTACGAAGGCGACTTGGCCAAGGTCCGGCGAATCAACATCATCGGCAACAAGCAGTTCAAAGACGACCGCCTGCGCAAGGAAATGTACACTCGCCAAACGGGCGGGCTTCTCTCATTCCTCAAGTCGAACGACACCTACGATCCCGATCGCTTGTCGGCCGACCAGCAGAAGCTCCGCGCCTTCTACCTGACGCAAGGCTATGCCGATTTCCGCGTTGTCCAGGCGCTCGCCGAGCTGACCCCGGACCGCAAGGACTTCGTGATCACTTACGTGGTCGAAGAGGGTCCGCGGTACAAATTCGGCGAAATCGACGCCGACAGCGCGCTTCGCGATTTCCCTGCCGAGAAGGTCAAGTCGCTCGTCAGCCTGAGGCCCGGCAGCTGGTTCAATGCCAAGGCGGTCGAGGATTCCGTCACGAAGCTGAACGAGGAAGCGGGCAACCTCGGTTACGCCTTCGCCGATATCAACCCGGCCTACGACCGCGACGCCGACAAGCACACGATGAGCATCACCTTCAAGGTCGGCGAGACACCGAGGGTCTATGTCGAGCGGATCGACATCACGGGCAATACGGTGACCCGGGACAAGGTCATCCGCCGCGAGTTCCGGGTCAATGAAGGCGATGCGTTCAACGCAATCAAGGTCAAGCGCAGCCAGGACCGTATCCAGAGTCTCGGCTTCTTCCAGGAGAAGTTCGAGATCAAGCAGTCCGAGGGCTCGGCCCCGGATCGCGTCGTCCTTGGCGCCAATGTCGAGGAGAAGGCCACGGGTCAGCTGGCGCTTTCGGGCGGCTATTCGAGCCTCGAGCGCTTCGTGATCCAGCTCGCCGTTTCCCAGAACAATTTCATGGGCAAGGGGCAGTCGCTCGACGCATCGGTCAATTATTCGCGCTATTCCAAGTCCATCGAGGCAGGATTCGTCGAGCCCTATTTCCTCGACAAGCCGATCCTGCTCGGCGGAAATCTGTTCCGGCGCGACTATCGAAGCTTCAATCTCACATCGACCGGGGACCGGAACACGACCTATTCGCAGGTGAGCACCGGCGGCGGTCTTCGCCTTGGCTTCCCGCTGACCGAGTTCACAAGCCTCGGCATGCGCTACACCCTCACGAACGACAAAATCACGCTCGATAAGAGCACGTTCTACAGCGATCTCAACGGCGACGGCGATCTCGAGTGCGATCCGGCCAAAGCCGGCCGCTACCTCTGCGACGAAATCGGAACCCACCTGACGTCGCTGCTTGGGTATTCGGCAATTTACGACAACACCGACGGTATTCACCCGACCCGCGGCAACCGCCTGATAGTTTCTCAGGACTTCGCCGGTCTCGGCGGCGATGTGAAATATCTGCGTACGCGCGTCGACGGAACGAAATACAGGGGTTTTGGCAGCGGATGGATCTTATCGGCGCACGCCGAGGCCGGATACATTCACCCCCTCCAAACCCGGCACGACAACCTCGGCAACAAAATCGAACCCATTCGTCTGACCGATCGCTTCTTCGGTCCGCAGCTTCGCGGCTTCGATATTCGCGGCATCGGCCCGCGCATCCAGCGGGTGAACTACGATCTCGACGGCACCCTTCTCTTCGACGATGCGCGGATCACCGACGCGCTCGGTGGCCGAGCTTATTATATGGGCCGCCTTGAGCTCGAGTTCCCAATGAGCTCAGGCCTCAAGAGCGTCGGCCTCAGGCCGTCCGCATTCATCGATGTCGGCTCTCTGTGGAAGGTGAAACAGCCGGCGCTGACCGACATCGGCATCGTCTGTACGCCAAACCAAGGGGTCACGGGCGGCCAGCTTCTCCAACTTCCCGGCACTCACTGCCCCGGAGAAGGCTCGGCGGGAACCTTGCCCGGCGACGATTTTGTTCGGTCGCCAGGCTTCAAAGAATTCTTTCTCGGCAATTCGCCCAAGCCGCGTCTGTCGATCGGCATCGGCGTCAACTGGACCTCGCCGTTCGGGCCGCTTCGCCTCGATCTCGCCAAAGCGCTCCTGAAGGAGAAGGGCGATGACACCAAATTGTTCAGCTTCAACGTAGGAACCCAATTCTGATGAAAAAGATTCTGATTTCCACAGCTCTCGCGCTTTCTGCGGTCGCGGTCCCCACGACCGCGCTCGCCCAGGCGCGACCCGCTATCCTGATTGTCGATTCAGAGCGGATCCTCTCCAATTGCACTGCGTGCAAGTCGGCGAGCACGCAGCTCCAGTCCAAGCAGGCTACCCTCCGCACCCGCGCGCAGCAGCTCCAGACCCAGCTCCAGACCGAGGGCAAGCCGATCCAGGCGGCGGTCGATGCACTGAACGGCAAAGAACCGGACGCGGCTTTGACGGCGCGGATCAAGGCGTTCCAGACCAAGGAGCAGGGCGCCCAGCAGGAGCTCGCGACCGGTCAGCGGACACTCGAATCGACGGCCGCTCACGTGCAGCAGCAGATCGGCGCCAAGCTGATCGCCATTGTCGAGCAGGTTCGCGCCACCCGCGGCGCCTCGATCGTCCTGTCGAAGAACAGCACGATGGCCAATGACAATGCGATCGACGTCACGGCCGACGTGCTGACGTCCCTCAATCAGCAGCTACCGTCGGTGGCCGTGACTCCCCTTCCGCAGCAGACCGCTCCGCAGGGTCGCTAAGCCGCGAATGAGCGATCAGCCGGCCAGCGCCGCATCACCTGCTTCCTCGGGCGGTCCGCTCGACATCAAGCGGGTGATGGCGGCGCTGCCGCATCGCTATCCGATGCTCCTGGTCGACCGCGTCGAAAGCCTCGATCCGGACAAAGGGATTGTCGCCGTGAAGGCGGTGACGATCAACGAGCCCTTTTTCCAGGGCCATTTCCCTGCGCGCCCGATCATGCCCGGTGTGCTGATCGTTGAGGCGCTCGCCCAGGCGGCAGGCGTGCTCGCAGTCGAAGCCCTCGGCCTCGCCGGCTCCGGCAAGCTGGTCTATTTCATGGCCATCGAAGGCGCGAAATTCCGCCAGCCTGTCGAGCCGGGCGTGCTCCTGAAGCTCGAGGTCGAGTTCACCCAGAAACGCGCCTCGGTCTGCAAGTTCACCGGCCGCGCGAGCGTTGACGGCAAACTTGCGGCCGAAGCGAATTTCACGGCGATGATCGCGGACCCGCCTGAAGGCTGATCCCGGCGTAAACAGCGCGCCCCTCCGTTCGATAGCCGAAGACATCCTGGTAGCGCTGGTCAAGCAGGTTCGAGCCGCGCGCGAAGAGATCAACGCCCTTGCCGATGCGATAAGCGAGGCGCGCATCGGCGAGCCAATAAGAGCTCAAAGCGACGCGATCGAATGGGAAACTATCGCGCTGGTCGAAATGCCGGCCGACGTACGCGAGCGACGCTCCATAGGTCAGGCGACCGGCTGCGCCATCGGCAGCGATAGAGCCGCTGTGCCTCGGCCTTCGTAGCTCATGCACTTCAGTGAGGGCCGAGGCGTCGGGCTGGGTCGCATTGAGATAGGCATAGCTAGCCGTTAGCCGCAGCTTCACGGACGGTTGCCAGCCGAGGGCGGCCTCGATGCCCGATCGCCTGCTCGTCGCAGCTCGGTTGGCCGTGCTGAACAGGAAGGTCTCGAAGTCGAATATGTCGACGATCTCGTCGTGCAGCTTCTGCCGGAAGCCGGTGAGCGAAGCCTGGAGCCCGCCGCTGCGATAGCGCAGTGAGACCTCGACACCACGTGAGCTCTCTGGCTTAAGAGCAGGATTTCCAACAAAATTGTTGGGGAAGAATCCGTAAAGGTCGAAGAACGTGGGCTGGGCAATTCCCTCGGCGTAGGAGCCCGCGACCGAGAAGCCGCCGCCAAGCCTGACGAGCGCGCTGGTCCTTAGCGACGTCGCGTCCTTGAACCGGCTGAACATGTCGCGGCGGACGGCGACGTCTCCGGACAGCGCCTTGGCTTCGCCCCGCCATTCAAGGGTGAGCGCGCGATGATCGCGGCTTCGATCCTGGTTCGAAAAGCCGCCAAAGATCGTATCGCGAGCGTGGAACGTCTCGCGTTCCGTATCCGCGGCGGCGATCAGGGTGTGCGCTATCGCGCCCGTCGAAAATCGCCGCTCCAGCTGTGCACTCAAGGTCCGCCTGGTCCCGCGCGTGCGGTTCTGCTGGACGTCATCGAGGTAATTCTTGTTGGACGAGCCGAGCAGCGAGGCGGAAATCTGTCCGCGCCAGGCAGAATCTTCACCGCCGGCGTTTGCCCAGATCCTTCCCGCCGCGAGGTGATTGCGGCTGCTGTCGAGCGTGTCGGTGTGGGCGAAAGTGACCGGATCGAAGCCATCGAACTCGCTTCGGCCGGTCAATGCGACACCAGATGCGCCGATTTCGACGTTGGCGGCAGGAGCCCACGTAGCACGCAAGCGGCCCGACAGGTTGCGGTATCCGTCCTTGTCGCCCTGGCCGTTGAAACTGTCGATTCCCGTCGCGCGCTGCCAGCCCAAGGCTCCGGCGATGCTGGCTTTGTCTGCTCGGACCGACGCCGAACCGCCGGCGCGGAGGAACCCGAAGGATCCGCCTTCCGCCGTAGCGCGATAGCCCGGTGCATCGGGCACGCCATTGACGGCGATGACTCCGCCGATCGCTTCCGATCCCCACAGAGCCGATTGCGGGCCGCGAACTACCTCAATCCGCGAAGCGATATCGGCGTTGAGGATTTCGAATCGCGGCGCGTCGCCGGACGCGGGATCGTTGATCTTGATCCCGTCCACGAAGACCAGGCTGTGGTTCGCCTCGGCGCCGCGGATCCGGACTTCCGTAAGCGACCCGGCAGGTCCTGATGTCGCGACCGCAATGGAAGGCGAAAGGCGGAGCAGGGAAGGGATCAGCGGTTCGCCAAGCCGGTCGATGCGCTGCTGGTCGATAATCGTCGCGCTCGCAGCCGATTGAGCGTCCTGCTGGGGCGCGCGCGACGCGGTGATGACGATCTGGTCGGTGTCGATTGGTAGTGCGGGCATTTGAATCCTCCTGTTGACGAACGTGTCGTCACAGAGGGATCGCCGCCTCGACGGCAGCAGGGCCCACGCCCCCACGGCTGGTCCCGGCCGGGGAAACGGACGACGGACCAAGGCAGGTTCCTGACTTGCCGAAAGCTCGGCTCACAGTTGCGGGCACAGCGCCGGATTTTCACCGGCTTCCCTTTGAACCGCCCCCGCCGGTCCCGAAGAACCGTGGGCGGCACCCTGGTCGCCTCTGCTTGCTAGGGCTGGCGCCTACGGGCTGTCAAATTGGGAAGCGGCACATTATGGGTGTCGCCCATGAACGCCCGCATCCTCACGCTTCTGACCGCGATCCTGGCCGCGGCCGCGCTCCGGTTGGTCCCGCATCCGCCCAATTTCAGCCCGATCGGGGCCATGGCCCTGTTCAGCGGCGCCTACCTGGGCCGGCGCGGAGCTGTCGCTCTGGCCGCGCCTTTGGGTGCCCTGTTCCTGAGCGATCTCGTGCTCGGCTTCTATCGCGGAATGCCGACAGTCTATTTCAGCGTCGCTTTGATCGTGATCATCGGGTGGCTGGCGTTGAGGCGGGTTTCGCCGATCCGCGTCGGTTGTGCCGCGATCGCCAGCTCGGTGCTGTTCTTCGTCCTGACCAATTTCGGAACGTGGCTTTCCAGCGGCTTCTACCCACGCACCATGGACGGGCTTGTGGCCTGCTATGTCGCCGCCATCCCGTTCTTCCAGAATACGGTGGCCGGCGATCTCTTCTATGCCGCGCTCCTGTTCGGCGGTTTCGCCCTTCTGCAGCGGAAAGTTCCGGCACTTCGTTCCCGGCCCGCCTGACGCCCGGTCGGTTGCAACTTTCCGGCCTGCCCTGTAAGGGCGCGCGTTCAACCTTCGGCAGCTGGTCGGAAACCAGCGGCTAACCCGAGGAAATCAAAGATGAAGTCCGGTACCCACCCCGATTATCACATGATCACCGTCGAGATGACCGACGGCACAAAGTTCCAGACTCGTTCGACCTGGGGCAAAGAGGGGGACACGCTCCACCTCGATATCGATCCCAGTGTGCATCCGGCCTGGACCGGCGGCCACCAGAAGCTGCTCGACAGCGGCGGCCAGGTCGCGCGCTTCAATAAGCGCTTCGGCGGACTTACCCTCGGCAAGAAATAAGCACGTTCCTTCTCCTGCGACCGTTCCACGATCCCACGCTTCGCTTTCCGGCAGCTCCTCGTATCGAGACGGAGCGACTGGTGTTGCGCGGCTTCGAGCTTCGGGATCTCGACTATTTCCTCGCCTTCTTTGGGGATGCTGAGGCAAGCCAGCACGTTGGCGGCCCGAGTGGCCGTG
>JBKPKF010000190.1:0-17061 GCA_046730995.1 Pseudomonadota bacterium | reverse complement strand
TCGACCCGTTCCTGGACGGTAGGCCTTACCTCTTATCGGGACGTGAACCGCACGACCCTGACTCTGGGGGCGGAGATCGGCCGGCTCAAAGCCGACAAGCGCCTCGATATCCTGCCAGCAGCACGGGAAGACAAGCTGATCCGGATCAGTCTTGGGGCGGTCTTTCGACGGTTCGCCGTTGCCGGGTTTGCGCCGATGACGCGCATCGTTTTTGAACGAAATCGCAGCAACGTCGAGTTCTACAACTACAAGCGCACTCGCACCGAGTTCGGGGTCAGTCGCGCATTCTGATGGCCGACAAGCCATAGTGCGCGGCCATTCGACCGCGCGGCAACGGAGGAGTGAGAGAATGATTCATCATCGCAAGTGCGCCAGCGCGGCGCACAACTCAGTCAGCGCACCAACGCGGCTCGCGGAAGTGGCCGCCCTGGCCTGCTTGGCCGCGTTCGCCACGCCTGCTCAAGCTACTACGCAATCGGGGTTCGCGGGCACGGTACAGTGGCATGGCCCGTTCGGCGATCTCGACGTAATGACGAAAAGTGCCACCTTCGATCTCAAGCTGAAGACCAAAGGCGATTCCGACCTCTACGTAATTCGAAACGCGATCGCCGTGGGCGGGACAAGCGGCTGGCACACGCATCCAGGTCCAAGCCTGGTCACGGTGACCTTGGGCGAGATCACGGTGTACGACGCCGCGGTGTGCGCGCCGACTAGGTACGCAGCTGGCGATACTTTCGTCGACGATGGTGACCACGTGCACCTAATTCGAAATGAATCCGGCGCCGTGGCGGAGACGGGTGCCGTTCAGCTCATCCCTAGAGGCGCCACGAGACGGATTGACGCTCCTCAGCCAAACAACTGTCCAGCGTCCCTGCACTAGTCGAAGTTTGCAGCAATCCACCTGAACTGACAGCAATCCGGACGCAACATCAGGGCGGTCGATCTTACGACCGCCCAAGGCCGCAAGTGTCCGCTTTGGGTGGAAAGCGGACGCTACGCGCCGAGAAGTTAGGCGAGCTCTTGAAAAGATTTCCCGACCGGCGAGCTCAGCGTCAAGCTGCAAGAGATCTTGGGCAGTTTCGTCAGCCTAGCGTGACGGTCGCTCGACAGCATTTGCCGTGCCATTCCCTTGTGCTAAGTTTTCATCGACGCGGGGCAAGTGATGACAGATGAAACACGACCGCGCGGCGAGATGCCGCGACCGATCGGGGCAGATACGAACTTCGTCCTGAAATTGTTCAGGAAGCCCGAGGGATTCTTCTTTTTGTTGGCCCTCATCGTCGAGGGAATGTTGTTCCTCATCTTCATCGTTGGGCGTACGGAAACGGAGCGATTGCTAGCTATCGCCGGCTTTCTCTTCATCCTCTTTATGCTGATCGTCTTCTTCTCCTGGGAGCGCCACCGTGTGTTCAAACTGGACATGCAGAGGTTGCAACCGCGCGCAGTTCCCGAAAGCATGACCGCTGCCCCTATCAAAGCCGAGGATGCGGACCGCGCTTCCGACCTGATGACCGCCGGCGACGGAACCTTCGTCTACGGCGTGCCTCCGGCCAACTGGCGCGTTCAGCAAAGCAGCGTCGAAGAACAGGCGAAGGTCGTAATCTCGCTGCAGAGCATGGAGGAGATGGCCGTCGGCACGGAACAGAGGTTTCGGGCCGGACCCATAGTGTTGTTCACGGAAGCGACTGTGCATCACATTGCGTATATTCCGGGCAAGTCACTCCTAAACGGCCGTCCGGCAATGGGTGTACTCAACGAGGATCTCTGTGATCAGGTCGTCATGCTTTCGGTCAGCAAACGAGGTGGCATTGTACGCGACATGCCAGCCCAGCATGTCTTTGCGTACAACCTTTCAAGCCTGGTGAATGGCGGGCTGAAGATCAACTCGATCCGTTTCGCGCCATCCGAAGTGAACGGCCGGGCCACACTCACTGCACGTGGCACGCTTGGTATCCAGCATGCGCTCGTGGATGGAATCGAAATGGCATCGGTAACTCTCGAGTGCCGCCTCCACGTGGTCGAATATGCCAATTTCGTTTACGTGATCCGGACCAATCTGCTCGACGGAATGCCCACATCCGGAGCTCGCCGAGACGAGATCGATCAGATCGTGCAGTCATTTCGCGCAGCTTCCGCCGCCAACGCCGTCGAACGAGAAAAGGCCGACGAGGTGGAAGCGGATAAATACTTTGTGGAGATGATGAAGGAATCCGCCGACGCCATCCTCACGATGAAGGGCAGATCCCTAATTCGTCAAATGTCGGGCCCAAATGGGCTGCCCCGGGTTACCGATAAGCAGCTCGAAGCGGTCAAGATGCTGGAGAGCTACGCGATTGCCTTTCCAGATTATGTCTCCGAGGAAGAGCGAGAAGCTCTGAAAGAGCTGGTGGAGTGCACGCAAGAGGCCGTTGACGGCCAGCCTGCGAGGCTCGCAGCGCTGATCGAATCCGTCGTAAGCGATGAGACGGAGCCACAATTGCCGGCGTCGACAGACCCGTAGTCACGATGATTACGACGCGATACACTCGGCTCTCTCCCGGTGCTCTCGCCGACACGGATGTGTCCGATTTGGATCGGCGCCGGCCGGAGCGGGTGGAAAGCGGCCAGTTGACCTAACGTCGCGAGGCTGCGGCCCGCCTTAGCGGTCGCAAGCCTAACGAGAACCGTGGTCAGTCCAGCCGCTGCCAGTATCCTGCTCACAGTAGTGAATGTGACTTATGGAGCTAACGTCCGCAATGGGTCAAAAGCAGACATTACGATCGCTGTCGTTGACTAAATGCCTTCCCCTTCGCGCGGAGACTTCGGCCTAGGTTGGCGGCTACGCCTTGAGAGACATTTCCTCCAACAGCCTTTCGACCCGCATCAATCCCTCGTCACTTTCAACGGCGAGATGGAGAGGCTGACCATTCAGCTGGTCGTGCTGGGTGTTCAGGAAAGCGATGACCGGCCCGGGCTCGCCGAAATAGCGCCACGCATGTCGAAGGACATCGCTCTGCCGCCTTGCCTGTCCAGGCGTCAGACGCGAGGTATTGCCGTGCCTCCGAAAGGTCTTGGTTTGACCACGACCGTGATTGGCCGCCGAATGGGCGACGGGCGCTGCCGCTTTCAAGTGACTGAACCTGGCAGCGAATCTCTCGCGCCGAGCGCTTCACGAGTGAACCGAATCTGCTCAGCATATCCGCGAGCGAATTGATCATGAACTCGTCTCGCGCGCGGAGACAGAGCCCGGTCGGCGATCATCAGCGAAAGCTGGTGCCGGTGCAGCAAGAAATTGAGATCCACGATCATGCTCCTACGAAGAAAGACGGCTTAGCGAACGGCGAAGACTAGTGCGCCGCCGACAACGGCAAAGGTCAGGATGACGGCAACGGCCCTCTTAAACTGTTCGTTCATTCGGCTCCCTTTCTAAAGGTTGGGCTCAGGCCTCGCCGGCTGGCCGATCGTATAAGGAGCGTCTCGGCGCCGGGACCGGCGTGTTACGCCGGATGAAGGCCTCGGCCTCGCGCATCGTGGAGAAGGCGCGCGCGGTGTCGGCCCGGCCGTGGTGGCTCATGACGACCTTGTAGGGAAATACGGCGTCCGGTGTGCGCACGATCCGTCCCGCGCTGGAGCTCATGTGGCCGCCCTCATTGTCCCAGGTTTCCTCGCCGGTCTTCAAGGCGGCCTCTTCGGAGGCTGAGCGGAAGGGCGTGAAATGCTTGCCGCGTGTCGACGGAGAAGCAGACATCGAAATTCTCCCAAAGGATCGGCAGGGTTCGGCGATACGGGCGGGATCCGTGAGGGTTCCCGCCCGCCAGGCCCCAATTAGATCGTCTGAAGGTTCACAGCCGTGTTCCGGCCATCCTTGCTGTTGATGTCATAGGACAGGCGCTGGCCTTCCTTGGGCAAGGTCTTGTCGGGCCAGGAGAACGCGTTCCGGTCGAAGCGCAGCTCTTCTCCGCCCTCCTCGGCCTTGATCGCGCCAAAGCCCTTCGCTTCGTCAAATGACTTGACGGTTCCAAAATATTTCATGGTCATATCCTTCTTGCCGAAACGACCGGAATTGGTCGCGTCGCGGCTAAGAGGCGTTAAAGATGGAGAAAAACGCGGCTGAGCGCCTAGACCGTCGATATCGACTGGTAGCAAGAATTAGATAGGCTAATCGCCTCATCAGCGCAATAGCAGGCAAAAATAAAAATAAATCTTTTCCGCCTCTAAAATACTTTTGCTGACGAGATAGAACCTTTATTTGTGCCTCTACTACATGAGGACTTACAGTTATTTTGAAGAAAGTGCCCATGTTTGGCATCGGTGAACGGCGTCGAGGCCTCAACATCACACCATGCACTCCCCCGCCGATGAGCAACTAATGTCCGGAATGGGTCGAAAGCGGACATAGGCGAAAATACGAAAAGGGCCGCTGTTGCCAGCGGCCCTTCTTAGTTTCCGAAATGGGAAGCGGCGGTTATCCGAGCATTTCCTGCTCCAACTTCTTGGCCATTTCCTCGATGTTCTCGGGCGGCCAGCCGGGGATGTCCATCCCGAGCCGCAGGCCCATCGAGGCGAGCACTTCCTTGATCTCGTTCAGGCTCTTGCGGCCGAAGTTCGGAGTCCGGAGCATCTCGGCCTCGGTCTTCTGCACGAGGTCGCCGATGTAGATGATATTGTCGTTCTTCAGGCAGTTCGCCGAGCGCACCGACAGCTCCAGCTCGTCCACCTTCTTCAGGAGGTAGCGGTTGAGCTGGTTGGTGTCGGCCTGGGTCTCGACCGGCATCGCCGCCGACGGCTGGCCGATCATCGGCGAGGTCGCCATACGCACCTGCGCTTCGTCGAAGTGGACGAACAGCTGCAGCTGGTCCTGGAGGATCCGAGCGGCATAGCCGAGGGCATCTTCCGGGGTCACCGTTCCATCGGTCTCGATCGTGAGCGTGAGCTTGTCGTAATCGAGCTCCTGCCCGACGCGGGTGTTCTCGACCTTGTAGGCGACCTGGCGGACCGGGCTGTACAGAGCGTCGACCGGGATGAGGCCGATCGGAGCGTCGGCAGGGCGGTTGGCCGCGGCCGGCTGATAACCCTTACCGATGTCGGCGGTCAGTTCCATGTTGAGCGTCGCGCCCTCGTCGAGGTGGCAGATGAGGAGGTCGGGGTTGGTGACCTCGATGTCGCCGGCGGTGGCGATCATCCCTGCGGTGACGTCGGCCGGGCCGGTGGCGGACAAGTGAAGCCGCTTGGGGCCTTCACCTTCCATCTTCAGCGCGATCTGCTTCACGTTGAGGACGATGTCGGTGACGTCCTCGCGAACGCCCGCGAGGCTCGAGAATTCGTGGAGAACGCCGTCGATCTTGATCGAGGTGATCGCGGCGCCCTGAAGCGACGAGAGGAGCACCCGGCGAAGCGAGTTGCCGAGCGTCATCCCGAAGCCGCGCTCCAGCGGCTCGGCGACGAAGGCGGCGCGACGGCGGCCATCGCCTCCGCTCTGCTTCTTCTCAAGCGCGTTGGGCTTTTTCAGTTCCTGCCAGTTCTTTGCATTGACGGCCATTTTTTTTCCTGCCCTTTGGCGAGGCGTCCCTCGCCGATACAAATCCATTCTCGTCATTCCCGCGAAAGCGGGAATCCAATCGAAACCCTTAAACCCGGCGCCTCTTTGACGGCCTTACCCCGTTGTGCGGGATCGGGGTGACGTCGCGGATCGAGGTGATCTGGAAGCCTACGGCCTGAAGAGCGCGAAGAGCGCTCTCGCGGCCCGAGCCCGGACCCTTGACCTCGACCTCCAGGGTGCGGACGCCGTGGTCCGCAGCCTTGCGGCCCGCGTCCTCGGCCGCGACCTGGGCGGCGTAGGGGGTCGACTTGCGGCTGCCCTTGAAGCCCATCATCCCCGCCGAGCTCCACGCGATGGCGTTGCCCTGGGCGTCCGTGATGGTGATCATCGTATTGTTGAAGCTGGCGTTCACGTGGGCGACGCCGGCGGTGATATTCTTGCGTTCCCTTCTGCGGAGACGCTGCGGTGCCTGAGCCATTCTTAATCCGTCCCTAAATCCTGAAACCTGTCCGCTCATCCTGAGGAGCCACTGAGCCTGTCGAAGTGGCGTCTCGAAGGAAGGACTGGCTTATTTCTTTTTACCGGCGATCGGCCGGGCCTTGCCCTTGCGGGTGCGCGCGTTGGTGTGCGTGCGCTGGCCGCGGACTGGGAGGCCCTTGCGGTGGCGGAGCCCGCGGTAGCAGGCGAGGTCCATCAGCCGCTTGATGTTCATCGCCGTTTCGCGGCGGAGGTCGCCTTCGACCTGGTGGTCGCGGTCGATCGCCTCGCGGATGTGGCTGACCTCCTGGTCGGTGAGGTCCTGGACCCGCTTGTCGGGCGCAATGCCGAGCGTGGCGATGATGCCCTTCGCCTTCGTCCGGCCGATTCCGTGGATATAGGTCAGCGCAACTTCCACGCGCTTGTTCGTGGGGATGTTCACCCCGGCAATACGAGCCATTCTCTACCCTTCTTCAGCTCCACAGGCGTGGAGTTCGCGGAGGGAAAATCCCACGCTGGCCCACACCCATCTCGTCGCTTCCAACACCCGCTTCAAGCGAAAAACCGACGCGCGCACGAATGCGCCGCCGGAAACCGGTAAAACGGGATGTGCTGCAGATAGGATTCGTCCCTGAGTGAGTCAAGGGTCGCCGGCTCCCGGGGGGTGCTTCGTCAATTTCGTAACCCATGAGTCGTGCCGACCGGCCTGTGAGCGCACGAAATCCATGAACGGCGAAACCCTACTTTTCCAGCGTTGCGTCGTTATGGCGGCGGCAATGCAGGAAAAGCGGATCCACCAAATCTTCGTGGTCAGCGTCCTCTTCAAGGGGGCGCATGCCCTCATCGAGATCGTCGGCGGGCTCGCGCTTTACCTCTTCAGCAGCGAGACCCTTGCGCGCTGGATCGACGAGGTCGACCCAAATGACCGGATCTCGCGCTATTTCCCGCTCAGCGAGCAGCATTTCTTTGCGTTCTACCTGCTGAGCCACGGCCTGGTGAAATCCGTGCTGGTCGCCGGCCTGCTGCGCGAGAAGCTCTGGGCCTATCCGGCGAGCTTCGCGGTGTTCGGAGCGTTCATCGCCTACCAACTCTATCGCTACAGCTTCACCCACGACGTCGCGCTGATCCTGCTCAGCATCTTCGACCTGTTCGTCATCTACCTCGCGGTCCACGAGTACCGGCTGTTGCGGAAACACCTCCCGACCCACTAAGGCCCACGCCAATGCAGCGGCTGACCCTCGCCGGCGGCGTCCCGGACAATCTCCGCGGAGCTATCGTCGCACTCGGCAATTTCGACGGCTTCCATCTCGGCCACCAGGCGGTGGCCGGCCGGGCGATCCAGCGCGCATTCCACGAACGGCGGCCGGTGATCGTCGCGACCTTCGACCCACACCCGGTTGCGTTCTTCAAGCCCGAAGTACCGCCGTTCCGGCTCACCACGCTCGACCAGCGCGAGCATCTTTTCGCGAACGCCGGCGCGGACGCGATGCTGGTGTTCGAATTCAACCGCGAACTCGCGTCCATGGACGCCGAGCAGTTCGTGGCCGAAGTTCTCTCTCGACAGATTGGCGCGGCGGGCGTGGTCACCGGCGACGATTTCAGCTTCGGCAAGGGGCGCGCCGGCGATCCGGCGCTGCTGAAAGCGGTTGGCGAGCAGCATGGCGTGATCGCCGAAGCCGTGCCGCAGGTGCTGCTTGACGGCGAACGCATCTCGTCCGGCCGGATCCGCGAGGCCCTGATCGCGGGCGATACGGGAACGGCAACGCATATGCTGAGCCGCGATTATGCGATCGAGGGCGTAGTCCAGCGCGGCGACCGGCGCGGCCGCGACCTCGGTTATCCGACGGCGAACGTGGAGCTGGGCGACTATCAGCGGCCCAAATACGGCATCTATGCGGTGCGCGTGACACTGGACGACGCCAGAGAACATCCGGGGGTCGCTAGCCTCGGGGTTCGGCCGACTTTCGAGCCTCCACAGGAGTTGCTCGAAGCGCATCTGTTCGGGTTCGACGGCGACCTCTATGACCGGAAAATCGAGGTCGCGCTCCACGCCTTCATCCGCGAGGAGAAGAAGTTCGAGAGCCTCGACGACCTCGTCGCCCATATGCGCGAGGACGAGGCGGCGGCGCGGAAGTTGCTGGCGCTGGTGGAATGAGGGTCTGGCTGAGCTGGATCGCGATGGGATTGGCGCTGGCGCTGCTCGCTTTAGTCACGGTCAACGCCAGCCTGTGGGCCGACCCGCCGGCCGGAGTCGTCCGGCTGATCGCTCATCGCGGGGTTTCGCAGCTCTACGACCATCGCGGAATCAATCGTGACAGCTGCACCGCGACCCGGATCGAGCCGCCCGTACATGATTATCTCGAGAACACGACCCGATCGGTCGACGCCGCGTGGCGGCAGGGTGCGGACATGATCGAAATCGACGTAGCCCCGACCGCCGACGGGAAAATGGCGGTATTCCACGATTGGACGCTGGACTGCCGCACCGACGGCAAGGGAGATGTCCGAAGCAAGACGCTCGCCGAGCTGAAGCAGCTCGATCCCGCCTACGGCTACACTGCGGACGGCGGCAAGACCTTTCCCTTCCGCGGCAAGCAGCGCGGCGCGATCCCAAGCTTGCAGGAGGTGCTGCACACCCTCCCGGGCATGGCGTTCCTCTACAACTTCAAGAGCAAGGAGCCGCGCGAGGCCGACCTGCTGGCGCGCGAGCTCACTGAGGCGGGCCACGATCCGGTCAAGGTCGGCGACGGCTTCTACGGCGCGCCTGGCCCCGTCGAGCGGATCCGCAAGCTTTATCCGGGCGCCTGGGCGTGGAGCCTGGACGACGCCAAACGCTGCACGAAGGAGTATCTGAAGTGGGGCTGGCTCACCAAGATTCCGGACAGCTGCCGGAACGGCGTCATTATGGTGCCGCTCAACTATCAATGGCTCTTCGCCGGCTGGCCCAACGGCCTTCTCCAGAGAATGAATTCGGTTGGGGCGAAAGTGATCGTCATTGGACCGCGCGGCGGGAAGTCGGGCACTGGGCTGACTCTGCCGGAGCAGCTCGCCGACGTGCCTTCGACATTCCGGGGCTATATATGGGTCGAGGATATCTGGACTGTCGGCCCGGCCTATCGTCCCAGCAGGGACATTCGCACTGAGGCGCAGATCGACGCGGCCGACGCGGGGTTGGAGCGGCGGCGGGCGCGTGACTAGAATCCTCCCCGAGGCGAGCTCGGGGAGGATTGATCCGGCGGTTGCGTTTCTCGGCGCGCGCCCGCTAAGGCCGCGCCGGTAATGGCCGACGCCCCTGACGATACCAAGACCGACTACCGATCGAGCGTCTTCCTTCCGCGCACCGAGTTTCCGATGAAGGCCGGGCTGCCGCAGAAGGAGCCGGCAATCGCGGCGCGATGGGCGGCGGAGGACCTGTACGGCCAGCTGCGCAAGGCGCGTGAGGGCCGAGAGAAGTTCATCTTCCACGACGGCCCGCCCTACGCCAACGGCGACATCCACATCGGCCATGCGCTCAACCACACGCTGAAAGACATGGTGGTTCGGACGCAGAATTTGCTGGGCAAAGATGCGCCTTATGTTCCGGGCTGGGACTGCCACGGCCTCCCGATCGAATGGAAGGTCGAGGAGCAGTATCGCAAGAAGAAGCTCAACAAGGACGAGGTGCCGGTCAAGGAATTCCGCGCCGAGTGCCGCGCCTATGCGCAGCATTGGGTCGACGTTCAGCGCGAGCAATTGAAGCGGCTCGGGGTGAATGCCGACTGGGACAAGCCCTATCTGACGATGAACTTCAACGCCGAGGCGACGATCGTCTCCGAATTGTTCAAGTTCGCGGAGTCGGGGCAGCTGTACCGCGGCGCCAAGCCGGTGATGTGGTCGCCGGTCGAGAAGACCGCGCTTGCCGAAGCCGAGATCGAATATGAGGACATCGTTTCGACCCAGATCGACGTCGGGTTCGAGATCGTCGAGAGCCCGATCCCGGAGCTGGTCGGCGCTTATGCGGTCGTCTGGACGACCACCCCGTGGACGATCCCCGTCAATCAAGGGATCGCGTACAATCCGGAGGTTGAGTACGTCGCCCGGCGCATGAACTGGGCGGTGCATGAGGGCCCCGCCGTCAATCCGTTCGTTGATCAAATCATTCTCGCCGAACGCGATCTGATCGAGGACCTGGCGAAGCGTGGAACGTTCGGCCTCGCCGAGACCGTCTGGCAAGGCAAAGGCTCTGATCTCGCCGGCACGGTCGTCCGCCACCCCATGCACAAGCTCGGCGATTTCTTCGCCAAGCCGCGGCCGTTCCTCGCGGGCGACTTCGTCACCACCGACCAGGGCACGGGCCTCGTCCACATGGCGCCCGACCACGGCGAGGACGATTTCGAACTGTGCAAGTCGGCCGGCATCGATCCGGTGTTCGCGGTCGATGCAGCGGGCTTCTACCGGCCGGACTGGCTGTGGCTCGGCGGGCAGGGCAGCGTCATCAACAACAAGTTCAACGCGCCCGACGGCCCGATTTGCGCGGACCTGCGCGAAGCGGGCGCACTGCTCGCGGCGAGCGCGGACTTCCGCCACAGCTATCCGCATAGCTGGCGGTCGAAGGCCAAGGTCATCTACCGTTGCACCCCGCAATGGTTCATCGCGATGGATCGGCCTCTGAGCGAGGAGCATTGCGCGACCTTCGCCGAGCGGCGGTGGGAGAATGAGGGCGGGGCGCTGGACCATTCGCGCCCGACACTGCGTCATCTTGCCATGCGCGCGATCGCCGACACGCGGTTCGTGCCCGAGAAGGGCCGCAACCGCCTCGGGTCCATGGTGGAGGGCCGGCCCGACTGGGTGATCAGCCGCCAGCGCGCCTGGGGAGTGCCGATCGCGCTATTCGTCGATCGGAAGTCGGGCGAATTGCTGGTCGACCGTGAGATGAACCAGCGGATCGTCGCCGCCGTCCGCGAGGAAGGGGTCGACGCCTGGGACTCGGAGAATGCGGCGCATTTCCTCGGTAACCGCAATCCCGACGATTATGAGATGGTCAGCGACATCCTCGACGTCTGGTTCGACAGCGGCTGCACCCACGTGTTTACGCTTGAGAGCGGGCACTGGCCCGAGGAGCGCTGGCCTGCGGACCTCTACCTCGAAGGCTCGGACCAGCACCGAGGCTGGTTCCAGTCGTCATTGCTCGAAAGCTGCGGAACGCGCGGGCGTGCGCCTTACGATGCGGTCCTGACCCACGGCTTCACGATGGACTCCAAGGGCATGAAAATGTCCAAGAGCCTGGGCAATACGGTCGACCCGCTGAAGGTCATGGAGACCTATGGCGCGGACATCATCCGGCTGTGGTCGCTCTCGGTCGATTTTACCGAGGACCATCGCATCGGCGACGAGATCCTCGGCGGGGTCGCGGACCAGTATCGCAAGCTCCGGAATACGTTCCGCTATTTGTTGGGCGGGCTCGACGGGTTCAGCGAGCAGGAGAGGGTCGGAGTCGATGGGATGCCGGAGCTGGAGCTTTATGTGCTCCACCTGACGACCGAGCTCGACAAGGTGCTTCGCCGGGCGGTCGCCGACTTTGACTTCAACACCTACGTCCGGGCGCTCACCGATTTCTGCAACGAGGACCTTAGCGCCTTCTATTTCGATATCCGCAAGGACGTCCTCTATTGCGAGATCAACGCCGAGAGCGGGGTTCAGACCGCTGCGCGGCGCGCGAACCGCACGGTGCTCGACATCCTGTTCCACGCGCTGGTGCGCTGGCTGGCGCCGGTACTCGTGTTCACCAGCGAGGAGGTATGGGGAACGCGCTTCCCGGACGCTGGATCGGTGCATTTGCTCGAATGGCCCGAGGTGCCCGCGGTCGATGCCGACGATGCGAAGTGGACGGCGCTGCGCGAATTGCGCGCCCAGGTTACCGAGGCGATCGAGCCCCTGCGCAAGGACAAGGTGCTGGGGTCGAGCCTCGAGGCCGAGGTCACCGTGCCGAGCGACGAAGATCCGGACCTGCTCGCCGAGTTGTTCATCACCTCGACAGTCCGCAAAGGCGATGAGGTCAATGTGACGAAAACCCAGAACCATAAATGCGAGCGCTGCCGGCGTTACCTTCCTGAGGTCGCGGCCAACGGCGACATCTGCGACCGCTGCAAGGACGTGCTGAATGGGTGAGCGACGTTTCGGTTTCGCGGTCGCGATCGTCCTCTTTGCGCTCGACCAGCTGGCGAAATGGGCCGTCACCGGCCCGCTCGAGCTCCGCGAAGTCGGGCAAATCGTCCTGCTTCCGATCTTCAACCTCACCTACACGGAGAACAACGGCATTTCGCTTGGCCTTCTCAACGCGACCAACCCGGTCGGCCGTTGGATGCTGGTCGCCTTGACCGGCGCAATCGCAATCGGCGTCGCGTACTGGATCGGCAAGGAGAAGAGCCGGTTGGACCAGCTTGCGCTCGGAATGGTGCTCGGCGGCGCCCTCGGCAACATCCTCGACCGGGTGCGCTTCGGCTATGTCGTCGACTTCGCCGACTTGCATTTCGGCGACGTCCGCCCGTTTTTGGTATTCAATGTCGGCGACGCAGCGATTAGCATCGGCGTCGTGATCCTGTTGCTGCGGGCGTTTCTGACTCGTAAGGAACGTGATGAGGGCGAAAAGCCCGGGGAGACTATCGAACATGCGTAAAGCCCTAACCGCCCTGGTAATCGTGGCCGCCGTCGCGACCAGCGGCTGCTCCATTTTCCGAAGCAGCCGGAACAATGGGCCGGACGAGTTCGCGGTCGCGCGTAACGCGCCCCTCGTCATCCCGCCCGATTTCTCGCTGACGCCGCCGGTCGCGGGCACGGCGGGGCTGTCGGCCGGCGACGCCCAAAGCCAGGCGATCGACGCTCTGTTCGGCGGGCCTGCCCCGCGCAGCGCCGCCGAGAGCAGCATGCTCGACGATGCCGGGCGCGACCGGGCGCAGATCGGAATTCGCAGTCAGGTGTGGGATCCCGACACGCGCGTGGTCGACAAAGGCGCGGCGACGATCCAGATTTTGAACGCGCCCGCCGTGAACACTAATATCGCCTCGGCGCAGGCCGGTCAGTAGACTCATAAGAGCGGGGGACGAACCCGGACGAATGGCTGAAGAAACCTTATCCGCCAGGCTGGTTGAGATCGAATCGATGCTCGACCGCTCCCGCCGCCGCTTCGACGAAGGTTCGCGGCTGGTCGAGGAAGCACACAAGCTCCTCGGCGAAATCCAGCAGGTGCTGATCGGAAGTCCGCGCAGCGTATCGCCCGAGGACAGCGAGGAGGCCGCATCGCGGCTGCTTGCGAGCCTCAAGGCGAGCGGCGGCGAAATGCCCGAGACGCTTTGCGGCGGGCGCTTGAGCGTCGACCAGGTCCAGCGGCTGATCCGGATCGACGGGCACCCCATCGGGATCACCGAAATGGAATATCGCGTGCTCGAGCTGCTGGCGTTCGCCCGCAACAATGTCGTGACCCGCGCGATGCTTCTGAAGCATCTCTATCGTCGCGCCGACGACCAGCCGCAGCCCAAGATCATCGACGTGTTCATCTCGAAGCTCCGCAAGAAGCTCAGGAATGCGTCGGGCGGTGCGGAATTCATCGAGACGATCCCGCAGCGGGGCTGGATCCTGCGCGATATCGACGCGACGCAGGGGGCCTGATCCTCCGCGGAAGGGGAGGAGCGGATTCACTCTTTCCTAACCGCGCTCATTTACTCGCGGGCGGATGCTTACGCTCCTTCCCGAGTCCGCACCGCAGCCGAGGCCCGAGCCTTATGCCGAGGCCGTCGCCCGGTTGGCGACCGTTCGCCACGCGCTGCGCCTGGTCGATCCGTTCGGCGGCGGACCCGCGCCCGACATGGACGACGAGGCGATCGCCGACGCGTGGAACCAGGCGGATGAGCAAAAGCGCCGCTGGTTCGACGCCCGTTCGGGCCGCCTGGTCGAAGCGACCGCCGCCGGGGTCGAAGCCCTGCTTGCCGAAAAGCAGAAGGGCCGCGAGCCGCATGAGCAAGCGAGCAAGGCGCTGATCGAGCAGATCCGGCGCGAGCTTGCCGAGGTGTCGAAGGTCGTTCTAGCCTAGGCCGGGCCTAAGGCCTTCGGGGTCGCCGGGTCGGCGCCCCATTCCGACCAGCTTCCATCATAGAGCCGATTGCCGTCGTGGCCCAAAAGGTGCGCCGCGAAGAGCAGGCAGGCCGCAGTCACGCCGGAACCGCAGCTCGCGGTGAAGGGCAAAGCGGGGTCGATTCCAGCCTCGGCAAACAGGCGGCGGATCTCGTCAGGCGACTTGAAAGTCCCGTCCTCGTTGTAGAGCAGGCCGAAGGGCAGGTTGCGCCCGCCAGGGATGTGGCCGGGCTCGACCCCAGGCCGCGGATCGGGCGCGGTCCCTTCGAAGCGCTCGCGGCTGCGCGCGTCGAGCAGGGGCGTATCGAATCCGCCGGCGAGGATCTGCTGCTTCGTGACGATTTCCGCGCGATTTTCGGCTGGATCGAAGCGGGAATCACGCGGCGCTGGGTCGCCGGATTCGGTGGGCCGGCCCTCGGCGAGCCATTTCTGGAACCCGCCGTCGAGAATCGCCACCTCCTGCGCTCCGAAGTGGCGGAACATGAACCAGCCGCGCGCTGCCGATCGGACGGGAGAATTGTCGTAGACGACAATCCGGTCGCCGCGGCCGATCCCGAGCCGCTCCATCGCGGCGGCGAAATCTTCGGCGGACGGAAGCATGTGCGGAGCGAGACTGGAGCGGTCGGCGACCTCGTCGATGTCGAGGAAGCGCGCCCCTGGGATATGGGCGGCGAGATATTCGTCGCGGCCGCTGCGTCCCGAAGCAGGCATGAACCAGCTCGAATCGACCACGACGAGGTCGGGATCGCCCAGATGCCCTGCCAGCCATTCGGTAGAAACGAGCGAGTCCATTGCGGCCTCCTGGATTGCTTCGCTACGCTCGCAATGACGGCCATGACAACCGAACAAATCAAGCTGGAACCAGGTTGGCGCGACAAGCTCGCCGGCGAGTTCGAGCAGCCCTACATGGCCGAATTGAAGCGCTTCCTGCTGGCCGAGCGAGACCGCGGCAAGCGCATCTTCCCAAAGGGCGGCGAATGGTTCCGGGCGCTCGACCTGACGCCGCTCGAGAAGGTGCGGGCCGTGATCCTGGGACAGGACCCGTATCACGGCCTCGGCCAGGCCCATGGGTTGTGCTTCTCGGTCCGGCACGGGGTCCAGCCGCCGCCCAGCCTGGTCAACATCTTCAAGGAGCTCGAGAGCGACGTCGGTGTGAAGCCCGCGCGCCACGGCTTCCTCGAACATTGGGCCGAGCAGGGCGTGCTCCTTTTGAACAGCGTGCTGACGGTCGAGATGGGCCGCGCGGCCTCGCATCGCGAGAAAGGCTGGGAGCGGTTTACCGACGCGATCATCCGCCAAGTCAACGCCAAGCAGGAGCCGGTCGTGTTCATGCTGTGGGGCAGTTACGCGCAGAAGAAGGCGGCGTTCGTCGATACGTCGCGACACCTTGTGCTCAAGGCGCCGCATCCATCGCCGTTGTCGGCGCATAGCGGCTTCTTCGGGTGCCGGCATTTTTCGAAGGCGGATGCGTTCCTGGAAGCCCATGGATTGCCGCCCATCGACTGGGCGCTGCCGGAACCCTAAGAGGCCCGCGATGGAGACTACGCATCTGGGCAAGAGCAGCGCGCTGCCCGCTTCGCCTGACGAGGCGGTGCTCGATTATGTGCCGAACCCGAGGGCGGGGGCGCTGTACCTGGTGCGGTTCGCGGCGCCGGAGTTCACTTCGCTATGCCCCGTCACCGGGCAGCCGGACTTCGCGCATTTGGTGATCGACTATGCGCCCGCGGAAACCATCGTCGAATCGAAGAGCCTGAAACTATTCCTCGGCAGCTATCGCAACCACTGCGGTTTTCACGAGGATGTGACCGTGGGCATCGGCCAGCGCCTCATGGCCGAGATGAAGCCGCAGTGGCTTCGGATCGGCGGCTATTGGTATCCGCGCGGGGGAATGCCGATCGACGTCTTCTGGCAGTCGGGTTCGCCGCCTGAAGGCCTGTGGTTGCCCGACCAGGGCGTGGCCCCATATCGGGGGCGGGGCTAACGCCTTCGATATGGGGACACAGTACCGTGGCCGCGGATAGGATCGCAATCCTCGGCGCCGGCTCGGTCGGCTGCTTCATCGGCGGATGCTGGCAGGCCGCGGGATTGCCGGTCACGTTCGTTGGCCGGGCGGCGATCGCCGAGGATGTCGGGGCGAATGGGCTGACGGTCAGCGATTACAGCGGCTGGCAGGTCCGGTTAGGCGAAGTCGATTATCGGACAGACCCTTCTGCCCTGGCGGACGCCGGAATCATCGCGCTTTGCGTGAAAAGCGGCGCGACGGCCGACGCTGCGCGCGACATTGCCGAACACGGCCGGCAAGGCGCGCTAGTGATCAGCTTCCAAAACGGGATCAGCAATGTCGACGTCCTCAAAAACGCCCTTCGAGACCGGCTCGAGGTCGTGCGCGGGATGGTCCCGTACAATTGCGCCTATCTGGGTGAAGGCCGCTTCCACAAAGGCGTCGCGGGTGCGCCGCTTTACGCGGAGAATCGCCCCCGAACGCGCAAATTGGCGGAGTGGGTCGGACGCGGACCGGCGGAGCTCCACCTGTCCGACGACATGCTGGGGATCGCCTGGGGAAAGCTGCTCATCAACCTGAATAATGCGGTGAATGCCTTGTCGGGCCGGACTTTGCTCACTGAAATACAAGAGCGGGATTATCGCCGCGTGTTCGCCGCCGCGATGCGCGAAGGGCTGGGCATATTGGAGCGCGCGGGCATCAGGCCGGCAAAGGTTGGTGCGGTGGGCCCGCGTCTGATGCCGCATGTGATCGATTCTCCCAACTGGCTGTTCAACCGAGTCTTCATCACGCGCTGGAAGATCGATGCGAAGGCGCGTTCGTCGATGTCGGATGACCTTGCCCACGGCCGCAAGACCGAAGTGGACTATATCAACGGCGAACTGGTCGCCCTCGCCAGCCGGCTCGGCCTGGAAGCCCCGGTCAACCGCAAGATCGTCGACCTCATCCGCGCGGCCGA
>JBKPKF010000189.1:0-3631 GCA_046730995.1 Pseudomonadota bacterium | reverse complement strand
GAGCGCCGAGGCCGAACGATCGACGCGCCCGCGCTCGGCGTGAAGCAGCCCGGCCGCAAGGCGGATCAGGCTCGATTTCCCGCTGCCGTTGGGACCGGCGACGTGCAATCGCTCGCCGGGCTCGAGCTCAAGATCGAGCGTTTCGAACAACAGGCGCCCGCCGCGCCTGAGCGACACGCCCTCGAAGCGTAGCAGTGCGGTCACTCGGCACTGTCCTCGAGCGCGTGCATGTCATCGTCGGAGAAGCCGAAATGGTGCCCGACTTCGTGGATCACGATGTGCGCAACGAGTTGGTCAAGGCTCACGCGGCTAGAGCGCCATTCGGCAACGATTGGCCGGCTATAGAGCGTGATGCGCTCAGGCAGCATCGTCGGATAGCTGACGCTTTGATGGTTGAGCGGCACGCCCTGATAAAGACCGCTGAGATGCATAGGGTGATTGAGGCCCACGCTGCGCGCCGTCTCGGCGTCCGCAACCGGCTCGATCATGAGCACGATGTCCTTGAGGCTCTCGGCAAAGGGCGACGGCAGGCGCGCGAGGGTGCGACGGGCGATCGCCTCGATATCGGCGTCGGTCGGCATTCGGCCGGAAAGGCGCTCGGCGGGCGTCATCGCGCCTGACCTAGGGGCGGCCGTTACGGGCGGCAACCTTGCCCGATGCCCCGCCTCCCCCTAGATGCTCGCGCTTCCAGCGATTTGCGGAGCGGTGGCCGAGTGGTCGAAGGCGCTCGCCTGGAAAGTGAGTATACGGCAAAACCGTATCGAGGGTTCGAATCCCTCCCGCTCCGCCAAGTCATTGTCGCGAGTTTCCCGTTTTGGGACACTGCGAACTGGCGCGTCATCAAGAGGCTCTTTCGCCTTTATGCTCGCCTCATTGTGAGTTGGAAAATTCTTACCGCACTGTGGCTTACGCCATCGGGACTCTTCTTGCTGTTCGCCGCTCGACAGTGGCTGCGGCGCGAAGACGAGGACTAGTCGAGCTTTGAAAGGACGGGGCAAGCCGGTGAGAGGCAATTTTTCGATTTTGCTTCGGCCGACGGCGAAGCGATCCATCAGATGAGGCCGCGACGAGGTCACCTTTGCGTGGAAAGCGTAGGTTTAGCGGCTATTATGAGCGGATGACTGCTCAGCTCAAATCGTCCCCAAGACAAGCGGCGAGTGGAAAGAGTTTGCCGTGAATCCCAGTCTGAGGATCCTTATCCCGATTCTGACCATAGCCGGCACGTGCGCGTGCTCGAGCGGCTCGGGGGGTACCGACGATAGCTCGGCCGGCGCAGGCGGATCGACCTCGAACACGGCGTCGACGCCGAGCCCGCCACCGGCTTCTCAAGCTCCAACGGCCGTGTCCATTCCAGCAGGCTATACGGTTGTGTCGTCGCGGAACTTCGGCGTCCGCTGTGACGGGCTCACCGATGATACGGCGGCGCTCCAGGCGGCGCTGAACGGGCTGCAGTCATATCAGGCGCTCGAACTGCCAGCCGGAACGTGCGTCAGCTCGGACATTCTGGTCGCGCTGAACAGGACAAACGTGATGGTCTATGGCGCTGGAAAAGATGCCACCATCATCAAGGCGGTGACGCCCGACCGCAGCGCATTCATCGTTACGCAAAGCAATGGCGTGATCGTCCAGGGGTTTCAAGTCATCTCCCCGAATACCACAAGTCGATTGCAGCACGGCAATTCGGACGGCTTCTATCTGTTCGATTCGAGCAATGTCACGGTCGACGGAGTGAAGGCGCAGAAGGTCGCCGGGGCCGGAATTTATTTCGGCAACGTCAAAGGCGGAACGATCCAGAATAGTGTGGTCATTGGAAGCCTGGCTGACGGTTTTCACGTCACCGGCGGGTCGGCTGACATCACGGTGCGGTTCAACGTCGCGGACAAGGTTGGAGACGACGCGTTCGCGTCCATCGGCTATCAGAACAGCGGCCAGAACCGCAACATCAGCTTCCTCGACAATCAAAGCTCAGACGGCGCGTGGGCGGGGGGCATTGGCATCGAAGGCACAATCGGGGCCAAGGTCTATCGTAACAGAATCTACCGCTCGGGCATCGCCGGCATCCGGATCGATAGCCAGACCAACGGCGGCTATTACACCGCGGCAAGCGACCAGATCGACCTACAGGACAATTACCTCGAGGGCTGCGTGACCAGGACGAGCACCAGCCACGGCTCGATCATGATGTACGCCAATTATTATTCGGTCCACGGGGTCACCGGCGCGCGCAACAAGATCGTCAATCCGACGAGCGGCGCGGGCATCCGGGCCTATGGCATCAGCTCGACGCAGGATATTCAGGCCAGCTTCTCCGATACGCAGATGAGCGGCCTGACGACGCCATTCTCGATTGGCAGTTATGCGTCGGTGACTCGGAACGGAACGACCCTCAACGGCGCCCTGGTCGACTGATCGCCGCCCCTACAACACGAGCATGGGATGTTGGAGAGCCTCGGCCGGTTTCGGATCGACCTCCTCCACATCCGGCTCCTTCGCGTTTCCATTGTTCGGCGCGGAAGCCGGAAGCACCTCCAAGACCTCGACGACGGAAAGCCGCTCGTCGACGACCTCATAATCCGGCCCATAAATCGTATCGAACTCTACCCGGCAATGCAGTGCATCCCCGGGGCGGATGTCCAATTCCCTCCGGTAGAAGCGATCCAGCAAATCGCACGGCCCGCACTTGGCGGCGAAGTGAATCTTGCCGTGCTTAAGGAGCCACTCGCCGGTTGCTCCATAATCCGGAAGTTCGACCAGGAGGATCAATTCTACGGCGCGATTCACCACCTTCTTATCGAGGAGGTTGGCCAGCTGGGGAATTCTCTTCGTCAAATCCAGCTCGGCGGAACCCTGCTGCATGACAAGGCGAGCGGTCGCACAGTCACGAAGCGCTTCCCTTACCCGTTGCCACGCCGAGACGGCGTCCACGAGCCCGACGGACGACGGCAAAGCCGGATGGCTGCAGCTCGTTGCGGACGTACCCCAAGCCAGGACTCGAAGCGCCTGCTGCAAGTCGGACAGGCGCAAGTCCGGCCGTCCGTCCATCCAAGACAAAATGGTCAGAACGCCCTGGGCGGCGTACTTCAGCAAGGCCGAATCCACGCCGCTGGCGTCGTCCGCGCGGACTCCGTCCTGGGCGTGGAAACGAAACCAGATTGTCACGCAGCTATTGGACATTTCTTCGAGAACGGCGACTCTTTCGACATGAGTTTCGACAGAAGCGGCAAAGGCCCTAAGCGAAGCCTCGATGGCGTCCTCGATCGGCCCGATGGGCAGCGATCCCGGAGCAACGCTGCGAGCAGGCTTCGCCGTCACCTCAAAGACGACGTCGGCGTCGGTGAGCTCGTTGATCACGTCGGAAAGCTCAGTCCGAATTTGGAACTCTTCCATCGCCCGTTCTCGCTGCCAGCACTGTTAACTTCTATTAACTAGCTTTCGACGGACTTCAAGCAACTCCCGCCGCGCGTCCGGCGCATCTGATACATAGAGCCTGGATCGGGAACTCACGGGGGGCGTTAAACTGGCGTTATTCCCATTGGAGCGAGGGGAACGCCCCTTTTCCCGTCGCAAAACGATCTCTCATTTCGGCTTCATCACGGACTCTCGTCCTTCATTCCGCAATTTCTCGACCAGC
>JBKPKF010000188.1:0-6714 GCA_046730995.1 Pseudomonadota bacterium | reverse complement strand
GCGGTTGCGGAACTCGGGCGTGAACATCTTCTTGACCGCGTCCTCCTGGGCATCTTCGCGGCTCGACGCCCCAAAACCGATGCCTTCGCGCGCCATGTCGGACGCACCGGCATTGGTCGTCATAATTAGGATCGTGTTGCGGAAATCGACGGTCTTGCCGTGGTGGTCCGTGAGCTTCCCGTGATCCATGACCTGCAGCAGGATGTTGAACAGATCGGGGTGCGCCTTCTCGATTTCGTCGAGCAGGAGCACGGAATGCGGGTGCTGGTCGACCGCGTCGGTCAGGAGCCCGCCCTGGTCATATCCGACATAGCCCGGAGGCGCGCCGATCAGCCGGCTGACGGCGTGGCGCTCCATATATTCGGACATGTCGAACCGCTCGAGCGGGATGCCCATGATCGAGGCGAGCTGGCGAGCAACCTCGGTCTTACCGACGCCGGTGGGGCCGGAGAACAGATAGTTTCCGATCGGCTTGTCGGGATCGCGCAATCCCGCCCGCGACAGCTTCATCGCCGAAGCCAGCTTCTCGATCGCCAGGTCCTGGCCAAAAACGACCCGCTTCAGGTCCGCCTCGAGATGCTCGAGGACCTGCTTGTCGTCGGCGCTGACCGATTTCGGCGGGATCCGAGCCATGGTCGCGACGACCGCTTCGATTTCCTTGGGAGTGATGATCTTCTTGCGGCGGCTTGGGGGCACCAGCATCTGCATCGCGCCGACCTCGTCGATCACATCGATCGCTTTGTCGGGGAGTTTGCGGTCGTGGATGTAACGCGCCGACAGCTCGACCGCCGACTTGATGGCGTCGGTCGTGTAGCGGACGTTGTGGTGCCCCTCGAACGAGGATCGGAGGCCCGCGATGATCTTGATCGTGTCCTCGATCGTCGGTTCGTTGACGTCGATCTTCTGGAACCGGCGAAGGAGTGCCCGGTCCTTTTCGAAATGGTTGCGGAATTCCTTGTAGGTGGTCGATCCGATGCAGCGGATGGCCCCGGTCGAAAGCGCGGGCTTCAACAGGTTCGAAGCGTCCATCGCTCCGCCCGAAGTGGCCCCGGCGCCGATCACCGTATGGATTTCGTCGATGAACAATATGGCGTGCGGCATCTTCTCGAGCTCGTTCACAACGGATTTCAACCGCTCCTCGAAGTCACCGCGGTAGCGGGTGCCGGCGAGCAAGGCGCCCATGTCGAGCGCATAGATAACCGCGCCCTTGAGCACTTCGGGGACATTGCCTTCGATAATCTTGCGGGCGAGCCCTTCGGCGATCGCCGTCTTACCCACTCCGGGATCGCCGACGTACAAGGGGTTGTTCTTCGAGCGCCGGCAAAGGATTTGAACGGTCCGGTCGACCTCGGGCATGCGGCCGATCAAGGGATCGACCTTGCCCATGCGCGCCTTTTCATTGAGGTCGACGGTGAATTGCTTGAGCGCGGATTCCTTCTTTCCGCCTTCCTTCTCGCCCTTGTCCTCAGCGCCTTCGGGGGCCCGCGGCTCAGCGGCTGCCTCACCCTTGCCGACACCGTGGCTGATGTAGGTCACCGCATCCAACCGGCTCATGTCCTGCTGCTGGAGGAAATAGACGGCGTAGCTCTCACGCTCCGAGAAGAGGGCCACAAGCACATTCGCACCGGTCACCTCGTCCCGGCCCGATGACTGGACGTGAAGGATCGCGCGCTGGACGACGCGCTGAAACCCGCTCGTCGGAGTCGGGTCGGTCGCGCTGTCAGCAACGAGCGCTCCGAGCTCATTGTCGAGATATTGCTTGACGCTCGCCCGTAGTTCGTCCCGGCTCACTCCGCAGGCGGTCATCACCTTCGAGGCATGTTCGTCGTCGATCAGCGCGATCAAAAGGTGCTCCAGTGTCGCATATTCGTGCCGGCGGCGGCTGGCCTCGCCGAGCGCGTTATGGAGGGTCTGTTCGAGCTCACGAGCGAAACTGGGCATTACTTTTTAGACTCCGCGCCCGGCAGGGGTGCCGGGCTCTGTCAACAATGTCATACGCACGGGCGGCCCAATCAAGAGCGCGAATCACACACTCGCCGAATTATGGTTAACGCTTCTTGAAAAGATCTTCCGCGGCGGACCTGTGGGTCTGGGCGCGCTGCATGTGCGCTTCGACGCGCGCGATTTCAGCCTTCAGGGACTCGATCCGCTCCTGGAGCTCCGCAATCGACAAGGGATCGAGGTCCTGCTTGCCGAGGGCAACGAGCGGATCGTCGGGCTTGCTCGGAAAAAGCTCTTCGAGGTCCATCGTGGGGCGAATCGTTGACCCATAGGGCAGCCAAGTCAATAAGCCGGGTTCGTGGGCAGCTCGGTTCCCTCGTCGATGAAGGCGGTCGTCGCGCCGCAGCCCGACGGCGCGGAGGAACTCGCGCTCGTCGAGCGGCCGGTGCCGCGTGTCGGAATCGACGAAGTCCTGATCAAGGTCGCCGCCGCCGGAGTAAATCGGCCGGACATCTTGCAGAGGCGAGGCCTCTATCCACCGCCTCCCGGGGCGCCGGACATCCTGGGGCTCGAGCTCGCGGGAACGGTCGTCGAGGCAGCTGAGGGCGCCGAAGAGCTCATCGGCCGGAACGTTTGTGCGCTGGTTTCCGGCGGGGGCTATGCCGAATATTGCGCGGCGCCGATTGGCACTTGCCTGTTCGTGCCTGACACGATCTCGCTCATCGAAGCCGCGGCGATGCCGGAGACTTTGTTCACCGTCTGGGTGAACCTGTTCGAGCGCGGTTTCGCGGCCGATGGCGACTGGGTGCTCGTGCACGGAGGGACAAGCGGCATCGGGACGATGGCGATAGCCCTCGGCAAAGTGTTCGGACTGAAGGTGATCGTGACCTGCGGCAGCGACGAAAAATGCGGCCGCGCGCTCGAACTCGGAGCCGAGGCGGCGGTCAATTACAAAACGCAGGACTTCGTCGAGACCGCCCAGCGGTTGACTGACGGTAAAGGCGTCGCGGTTGTGCTTGATATGGTCGGCGGGGATTATTTGCCCCGTAACCTCAAGGCTCTCTCCGACGATGGCCGCCATGTTTCGATCGCTTTCCAGCGCGGGTCGAAGGCGGAAATCGCCATTTCCGAAGTGATGCGGCGCAGGCTGACGTTGACCGGCTCAACGCTCCGCCCGCGCCCGGTCGAGTTCAAGACCATGGTGTGCGACGAGATTGCGAGGACGGTCTGGCCCTATGTCGAGGGCGGGCGCCTGAAACCGGTGATCGACAGCAGCTTCCCGCTGTCACGCGCGGCCGAGGCCCATGCGCGGATGGAAGCTGGCGAGCATGTCGGCAAGATCGTGCTGGAGGTAGGAACTTGATATGGCGGAAAAGCTGATCCTCCACGAATATGCCGCGTCGGGGAATTGCTACAAAGTCCGTTTGGCGGCCGCGATCGTCGGCAAGCACCTCGAGCGGCGCGAATATGACATCATGAAGGGTGAGACGCGAACGCCCCAATTCCTGATGGAGGTCAATCCGAACGGCAGGATCCCGGTGCTCCAGGTGGATCACCGCTTCATCCCGGAAAGCAACGCCTCCTGCTATTTCATCGCCGACGGTTCGACCCTGATCCCGACCGACGGATTCGACCATGCCGACATGCTGCGCTGGATGTTCTGGGAGCAGTATAATCACGAACCCAACGTCGCGACCCTGCGCTTCTGGAAGGATCATATCGGCCACTCGAACCTGACGGAGGTTCAGAAGCACCAAATTCCTTCGAAGCGCGAAGCGGGCGAGGCCGCGCTAAAGCTGATGGACAAGCATTTGGAGGCGCGGGACTGGTTCGTCGCGAGTCATATGACCCTCGCCGACGTCTGCCTGTTTCCCTACACCCAAGTCGCGCACGAGGCCGGATTTGAGATGCATCTCTATCCGCGTGTCGTCAACTGGCTCGAGCGGGTGAAAGGCCAGCCGCACTATATTCCGATGAGCTTGTAGGCCCGGCTACTCGCTATTCTTTTCTGCCTCATCAATCAGGTGGAGCAAATATGCTCCCCCGGCGATGGCAGCCACACCAACCCCGATTGCGACCCAGCCAGTTGTCGAGATGCCAAACTTCCGGCCAGTTTCCGACCGGCCCGCGCGGGTCAGTCGGAGCGCCGTATCCGCTCGCACGCCGACGAGGGTGACCGTCGGTTTGGCGTTGGACGTGAAGTCGAGCGCCAATCCTTCACCGATCCGCGTCGTCACTTGGCCGCTGTTGGATAGGCGCGACCGGGTTGGAGCGAACGCCAACTGGGCACGCGCTTCCGAGCGCGCCGGCCCGCCGAAAGACATATTGAACTGCGCGCCGATAAAGGCTCCTGGCCGCACCTGGGAGCCTTGATCCTGCCAAGGGGCCGCGTGAAGGGGTGCCGCGATCGCAGCGGCCGCCAAGACAGAGGTCAGAAATTTGCGCATGAGGCTCATTCCTTCGTGGTGCCCGGCTCCGAATTGCGCCGTCGACACTCTTCCCGATATCAAATTCCTAGTGGCGCAGGTTTCTCGCCGTGCAGATACAAGTGCTTGCTCCACGCGAACGGCAGGATTACATCGCCGCTAACGCTGGCCGCTCCGTGAGGGGCGGCCCTATTCATTTGTAACGGAGAGAAACGGTGGCCCAGCCCCTGATGCCCCACGCGACCGCCTCCTGGCTGGTCGAAAATACGTCGCTCACATTTGAGCAGATCGCTGAATTCTGCGGCCTTCACATCCTCGAGATACAGGCGATCGCCGACGACACCGCCGCCACCAAGTTGACCGGCCGCGATCCGATCCGCGCCGGCGAGCTGACGCACGACGAGATCGAAAAGGGGCAGAAAGACTCGGATTACCGGCTGCAGATGCACAAGGTCCCCGACCAGGTGCGGCGGACCCGCGGCCCGCGCTACACGCCGGTTTCCAAGCGGCAGGACAAGCCCGACGGAATCGCCTGGATCATCAAGAACCATCCGGAGGTCAGCGACGGCCAGATCAGCAAGCTGATCGGGACCACGCGCACCACCATCGCCGCCATTCGCGAGCGCACGCACTGGAACATGGCGAACATCACCCCGAAGGATCCGGTGACGCTTGGCCTCACGACCCAGCGCGAGCTCGACGCCGCTGTCGCCAAGGCTGCCAAGGCCGCCGGTAAGTCCGAATTCACCGACACGCGGCTCGACAGCGACCGCGAAGCCCTGATCGTGGAGCTGCGCGCCGAGCGCGACCAGCACGCGCGCGACGCCGCCGCCGCACTAGCGCAGGCTGAGGGGGAAGGGGTCAGCGACGAGGTCTTCCCGGGCATCCGCGACCCGTTCAAGAACACTCCAGTCGAATAACGGCTTACCTTGATTTGAGCCCTCGCGAGGGTCAGAAGGCCCTCCATGGCCACTGTTGAGGACGTAAGCCAGCTGAGTTTCGAGGCCGCCCTTGCCCGGCTCGAGGAAATCGTCCGAACCCTCGAAAAGGGTGAGGCGCCGCTCGATCGGTCGATCGAGCTTTATCAAGAAGGCGACCGGCTGAAACGCCACTGCGAGGCGCGCCTGAAGGAGGCGCAGGCGCGCATCGAGCAGATCGCGTTCGGCAGCGACGGCAAGCCCGCAGGCGTCAAGCCGTTCGATGCGGGTTGAAACGGTCGACCGGCTCGCCGGATTGCTCGAAGCGGAAGCGGCGCAGGTCTCCGCCGAGGTCGACGATTTTTTCAACCGCCTTTTGCCACCGACCGGAGACAGCCGTGAGCGTTTGTTCGAAGCCATGCGCCACGCGGCGATCGGAGGCGGCAAAAGGCTTCGACCGTTGCTCACCATCGCCGCATCGAAGCTGTTCGCTATCTCCCGCGAACGCGCGATCCGCGTCGGTTGCGCGATCGAAGCGATCCACGTCTATTCGCTGATTCACGACGATCTGCCGTGCATGGACGACGCGGATTTGCGCCGGGGCAAATCGAGCGTTCACAAGGCGTTCGGGGAAGCGGTGGCGGTCCTGGCCGGGGACAGCCTCCATGCGCTTTCGTTCGAGATCCTGGCCCATCCGGCGACCCACGACGATCCGTTCGTGCGCTGCGAACTCGTCCTGGAACTTGCGAAAGCTGCGGGTCCGAACGGAATGGCCGGCGGCCAGATGATGGACCTTTTTGCCGAAGGTGAGGAGCTCGACCTTCCGGCGATCACGCGGCTGCAACAGCTGAAGACCGGCGCGCTGATCGAATATGCGGTCGAAGCCGCGTGCATCCTCGTCAAGCTGCCTCAGGAAGCTCGTACTCCCTATCGCGGCTATGCGCGCAACATCGGATTGGCGTTCCAGATCGCCGACGACCTCATCGATCATAGCGGAGATGCCGAAGCGGCGGGCAAGCCCACGCGCAAGGATGCGAATGCCGGCAAGGCGACGTTCGTCTCGCTCACCGGCGAGGAACGGGCGCGCCAGCAGGCGAGCTTCCTCGTCAACCAGGCGGTCGAGCATTTGTCCGGCCATGGCGAGGAAGCCGACCTGCTGCGCGCGATCGCGCGCTTTGCTATCGAGCGGGACCACTAACTCGGGGGTGTCATTGAAAATCGCAGTTTATCCGGGGACCTTCGATCCGATCACCTTGGGCCACCTCGACATTATCCGACGCGGCGCGCACCTCGTCGACAAGCTCGTCATCGGGGTCACGACGAACCCGTCGAAGACGCCGATGTTCTCGGTCGCGGACCGGGTCGCGATGGTTCGCCGCGAAACAGCCGACATCCCGGGCAATATCGACGTCGTCGAATTCGATTCGCTA
>JBKPKF010000187.1:0-4032 GCA_046730995.1 Pseudomonadota bacterium | reverse complement strand
GCCTGCGCCGGGGCGACCTCACGACCGTCATAGATGGTGATCTTGCCGGCGCGCGCATCGAAGTAATTCATGAACGCGCCGCCGCCGACCCCCGAGCTCTGCGGCTCGACCAGCGACAGCATCGCCTGCACCGCGATCGCGGCGTCGACCGCGCTGCCGCCCCGCTTCAGTACGTTGAGGCCGGCCTGCGCCGCCAGCGGATTGGCGGCGATGACGAAGGGCTCGGCCGAAGGCCGCGTGACTGCGGCTACCGGCGGAGTCGCCGCGCAAGCAGGCAATGCCGCAAGGACCAGCGACGCGACGAGCTTTTGGAACAGATGCATCGCCATTCGACCTAGCAGTACGAGTGGCGCTCGCAACCGTTTCCGCTAAGAAGCGCCGCCGGGGAGTAGGATTAGATGGCGCGTCAACTCGAGCGGTTCGACAATCTCGTCTCCATGTTCCTGACTCGCGCCGAGGAGAAAGGCGACCGGCCGTTCCTTTGGGCCAAGCGCGACGGCCAATGGCGTTCGATCAGCTGGACCGAAGCGGCTCGGCAGGTCGCGGCGCTCGCCGCGAGCCTCAAGCGCATCGGGCTTCAGCCGGGCGACCGAGTCTGCCTCGTCAGCGAAAATCGCCCTGAATGGTTGATCGCGGATCTCGGGATCATGGCCGCCGGCTGCGTTACCGTCCCGACGTACACGACGAACACCGTCCGCGATCACTCGCACATCCTGGAGAACAGTGGCGCCAGAGCCGTGATCGTGTCCAACCAGAAGCTGTCGAAGAATGTCGCTCCCGCCGTGCTGATGTCGTCGGAATGCCACCATTTCATCGCTATCGAGGAGATGCGCCGGACCCAGGTCCCGGAAGACATCCATATCCATTGCTGGCCCGACCTGATTTCAGGCAGTCCCGATATCGAAGAATTGAAGCGGCAGCTCGCGAAGGTGGGCCGGAATGACCTCGCCTGCCTGATCTACACCAGCGGAACAGGGGGCGCTCCGCGCGGAGTGCGCCAGCACCATGGCTCCATCCTCGCCAACCTCGAGGGCGCGACCGACATCATTTCCACCGACTTCGGTTGGGATGACGATGAGGTCTTCCTGTCCTTCCTTCCGGCGAGCCATGCTTATGAGCATACCGGGGGGCAGCACTTCCCGGTCGCGCTTGGGGCGCAGATCCATTACGCCGAAAGCCTCGAGAAGCTCGCCGCCAACATCGAGGAAGTGCAGCCGACGATCATGGTCGTCGTTCCGCGCCTGTTCGAAATGCTCCGTGCGCGGATCATGAAGACGATCGAGGCGCAGGGCGGCCTCTCGAAATATTTGATGTCCCGGGCTCTGAAGATCGGTTCCGACAGGGCCCAGGGCAAGCGGAAGCTCTGGGACCTTCCAATGGACGGCTTCCTGTCACTCACCTTGCGACGGAAAGTGCGCGCCAAGGTCGGCAGCCGGCAAAAGGCGTGGGTGTCGGGGGGAGCGCCACTCAATCCTGAGGTCGGCATGTTCTTCGAATCCATCGGGATCACCTTCCTCCAGGGCTACGGCCAGACCGAGTGCGGGCCGGTGATCGCCTGCAACAGGCCGAGCGCCGGGATCCGGCTCGACACCGTCGGCCCGCCCGTCAAGAACACCGAGGTCAAGATCGCCGAGGACGGCGAGATCATGGTCCGGGGCGAGCTCGTGATGCACGGCTACTGGCGCAACGAGGAGGAGACAGCCCGGGTTCTGAAAGATGGTTGGCTTGCCACGGGGGACGTCGGTCATTTCGACGATAAGGGCCGGATCAAGATCACGGATCGCAAGAAGGACATCCTGGTCAACGACAAGGGCGACAACGTCTCGCCGCAGCGGATCGAGGGCATGCTGACCCTGCAGCCCGAGATCGGCCAGGCCATGGTCTATGGCGACCGCCGGCCACACCTCGTAGCGCTGCTGGTGCCCGACCCCGAAATCGCCAAAGCATCCGACCTGCAGCAGCGACTGCAGCGCGCGGTGGATCGGGTGAACGCCGATTTATCGGTGGTCGAGCGGGTGCGCCGGTTCATCCTCGCCGACGAGCCCTTCACGATCGAGAACGAGCAGATGACTCCGTCGCTGAAGATCCGCCGACACGTGATCGGCAAAACCTATGGCGAGCGCCTCGACGCGCTCTACCGGAAGTAACCTTAGGCGCGCGGCCTGGTGTACGGGATGAAATCGCCGAACACGCAACTGCCGACCGTGAAGTGGTTCGTGAGATCCACCACCTGGCCGATGTCACCGCGGCACAGGTTTGCGCTGCCGAACTGCTTGGTGACGAGCGCATAGGCGCCGCCGAGGTTCGAGCAGCCGCCCATCATGTGATTGACGTAGACCCTGCGGCTTCCGTCGCGGAACGCGATCGTGCTTTCATCGATCACCACCATGTCGTTCGAACTGTAGTGCGGCAGGCAGCTTTGCGGCGCTCCCGCGACCTTGCCGGCGAGCATCCGATCGAATTGCAGTTGCTTTGCCGCGCTGCGCATCGGGTATTGCTGGGCCGCGGTCGTGGTGCAGGCGACCAGTCCGACGCTGACCAGAAGGAGAGAGATGCCACGCATGTTGACCTCCTCAGGGGGTATGCTGTCCGCCCGATCCAGTGGCGCTTCGGTTCATGAACGGAAGCTGTCTTTTGCCGACCTGAGCCGGGCGAACTCTTCCCAGTTAGTGACTCGAACGAAGGGATTGGTTTCACGTTCCTCTGCCACTGTGGTCGGGAGCGTTACTTCGCCTGAGGCGCGGAGCGCTTCCACTTTCTTTATCCGATCGGCGATTGCGGCATTATCCGGCTCGACATGCGCTGCGAAGCGAGCGTTCGCCAGCGTATATTCATGCCCGCAATAGATTCGAACGTCGCTCGGAAGCGCCGCGATGCGCTGGAGGTTGGCGTACATCTGCCGAGCCGTTCCTTCGAACAACCGGCCGCAGCCCATGGCGAACATGGTGTCGCCGACGAAAATCATGGCTTCGTCCTCGAAGTAATAAGCGACGTGGCCCGCCGTATGCGCCGGGATATCCCAGACCAGCGCCTCCACGCCGCAGGCCCGCACCCGGTCGCCTTCCGCCACCACGCGGTCGACGTTGCTGACCCGCTCAGCTTCTGCGGGAGCGGTGATTGGACAGCCCGTCGCGCTCTGGATGGCAGCGTTGCCGCCGGTGTGGTCGGGGTGCCAATGCGTATTCAGCACCTGCGTCAGCTGCCATCCTCTTCCGGCCACTTCATCCAGTACAGGCTGCGCCACGGATGGGTCGACAGCCGCCGTTTCACCGCTCTCCCTGTCGTGAATCAGCCAAACATAATTATCGGTGAGGACCGGGACTGGGACGACCTCTATCATCACCATTCGCCCGTGTTCGCCATTGACGCCCAGGGTTCGGCGGGGGCGAGGGCGCTGCCTTTCTGCAGCAGCTCCACGGAGATCGAATCGGGGCTTCGAACGAATGCCATTCTGCCGTCCCTCGGAGGCCGGTTGATGGTCACCCCGGCCGCCTGCAACTTGGCGCAGGTCGCGTAGATATCATCCACTTCATACGCGAGGTGACCGAAATTGCGCCCGCCGGAATAGCCGCTCTCGTCCCAATTATAGGTCAGCTCCACTTCGCCGCCCTGGTCGCCGGGGACGCCAAGGAAAATGAGCGTGAAGCGGCCCTGGTCGTTGTCCATTCGCCGCCGCTCTTCGAGGCCCAACAGTTGAAAAAATGCAACAGTCGCTTCCGAATCGGATACGCGAATCATGCTGTGTAGGAATTTCATTTCACCTCACTCGATTCATCGCTATAAATGCACGGTTCGTCGCAGCCGTGACCGGCGATCGTGACCGGTGGCTGCTCGTAAGCGGACGAACGCACCGGTACCATATCCATGATCCAGAAGCTGCAGGACAGCCGCGTCGTCCTTTTGGGCGCGGTAGCGATTTTTGCGGTTGGTTTAACGACAAGCGGTTACGCTTTGGGCGACGGTCTTCGCCGGTCAAAGATGGCGGAGCACCGGACGGTTACCGTCCGCGGCGTCTCCGAGCGAGATGTCACC
>JBKPKF010000186.1:0-3047 GCA_046730995.1 Pseudomonadota bacterium | reverse complement strand
TTCCCGTGCAGAGCGAATTAGGAGCGCTCGAGGTGGCCGCGCAGGCCGACCTGGTGCGCGTACTCACCCATGAGATCATGAATTCGCTGACCCCGGTCACCTCCCTCGCCCGCTCAGGAGCCGAGATGGTTGCCGCGGCTGAAGACGCCGGCGTCGATCTTGCCGACGCGCGGGTCGCGACAGAGACGGTTGCCCGTCGCGCAGAGGGTATCCTGCGCTTCGTCGAAAGCTACCGGGAGTTCGCCCAGGCGCCCGACGTTCATCGGCGTTCGTTCAAGGCACAGCCCTGGGCCGAGGAAATCCTGCGGCTCGCCGTCGCCGGTGTTGGCGACCGCGAGATCGACGCGCGGGTCGAGGTGCAGCCCAAGTCGCTTTCGCTAAACGCCGACCCGGAATTGCTTGCCCATGCACTTCTGAACCTGCTGCGCAATGCCATCCGCGCGACCGCAGAGGTCGAATCGCCGGCGGTCGTGCTGAAAGTGCAAAGGGAAGCTAACGGTCGTTGCCGGATCGATGTCGAGGACAATGGTCCGGGCATTCCGGAGGACCGGCGCGAGGACATTTTCCTGCCTTTTTACACGACCCACAAAGGCGGCAGCGGTGTCGGCCTTAGCTTCGCCCGTCAGGTTGCGCTGGCGCATGGTGGCTCGATCTCTGCGCTCGAGGCTGCCGGAGGCGGAGCGAAAATCCGCGTCGTGATCTAGGAACGCAGACCGGCCGCCGCGCGAGCGCGGCCGGCGATCGCCGAGAGGTCTGTCTCGCCCGGCGGTACCAGCCAGCTGCCGCCAACGCACAGGACGTTGGGCAGAGCCAGCCAATCGGGAGCCGTGTCGGAGCGAACTCCGCCCGTCGGACAGAAACATACGTTCCCGAAGGGTCCCGACAGCGCCTTCAATGCCGAAATTCCGCCGGCGGCCTCTGCTGGGAAGAACTTGAATCGGTGCAGGCCCAGGTCGAGTCCGCGCATGATGTCGCCGGCATTCGCCACGCCGGGAAGGAACGGCACGCCCGACCGGATGGCGGCTTGTCCCAACGGCTCAGTCAAACCGGGCGAAACGATGAATTGGCTGCCGGCTTCAATAGCCTCCCCCAGCTGGTCCTCGTTGAGCACGGTCCCAGCCCCCACAATGGCGCCCGGCACTCGGCTCATTTCGCGGATTGCGTTGAGTGCTCCCGCGGTTCGCAAAGTCACTTCGAGCGCCGGCAGGCCGGCCTCGACCAGCGTTTCGGCCAATGCAGCCCAATCGCCATCCCCATCCAGCACCAGCACCGGGATGACGGGCGCGGTCCTCATGATTTCGTCGATCGTCATCCGTGTTCCCTCGCGAAGGCCGCTGCGGCCCCGTAAAGGCCCGGTTGCGGGTGCGTGATCAGCTTGACCGGCATTTCATCCATCCGCCGCTCGAACCGGCCCTTGGCGATGAACCGGTCGCGAAACCCGGATCGCGGCAGGTAGTCGCCAAGCCGCAAGCCGACGCCTCCCGCAATCACGACAGCAGAGGCGCCCTGCGCCAGCGCGATGTCCCCCGCGACGGCACCCAGCGTCAGACAAAGTCGGTCGAGCGCAGCCGTAGCCAGGCCGTCCGAGCCCTGGAGCGCGGCCGGCCACAGCTCCTTGTCGTCATGGAACGTGAGGTCGCGCTTCTCGATCGCCCCGAGCGCTTCGTACAGGTTCCAGAGCCCCTGCCCCGATGCGATCCGTTCGATCGAGACTCGTCGGAAATGCCGCCGCAATTGCTTCAGGATCTTGTCCTCGAGCGCATCGAGCGGCGCAAAGTCGACATGGCCGCCCTCGGTCTCGATCACCTCATAATGATCGTTTCTGCGCAGCAAGGCAGCCACTCCAAGCCCGGTCCCCGGACCCACGATCGACACAACCCCTTCGTCAGGAAGCGCGTGGTCGGGCCCGCAAAGATGCCGGAAATGCTCATCGCCGAGCGTTGCCACGGCGTAACCGACAGCTCCGAAATCGTTGACGATCGAGTAGCGGTCGACCCCCAGTCGTTCCTTCATCAAATAAGGTCGGATCACCCACGGATTGTTGGTGAGCTTCAAAACCTCGCCGCCGACGGGGCCGGCAAAAGCGATTGCGAGTTCGGTCGGAAGCTCGATCCCGCAGCGACGGCCGAATTCCTGCCAGGCCAGCTGGAAGCTCGCATGTTCGGCCGTTTTCAGAGTGACCGGATCGCTAAGAGAACGGACGTTCGAGTCCTCGATCTCGGCCAGGGCGAAGCGGGCGTGAGTCCCGCCGACATCGGCGACGACGATCTGCCTCACCTTTGTTCCGCTTCCATCGCTTCGAGCGTGGCGGACGCGCCGAGTTCCGCGACGTCGGCGTTGAGCCTCGTGAGGGCGAACAGCTCTCGCCCGGTGCCGGCGGGCGGCGGGGGCGAATTGGCTGGAGGCCTGGACGCGAGATCGACGCCAACGGCTTCGAGCTCGCCGCTTCGCGCATCGACGCGGATCACGTCCCCGTCCCGGACGCGCGCCAGGGGTCCGTCAGGAAGCGCTTCGGGAGAAACGTGGATCGCCGCGGGAACCTTGCCGCTCGCGCCGGACATGCGCCCGTCGGTAATCAGCGCAACCTTATGTCCGCGGTCCTGAAGAACGCCCAGCGCCGGAGTCAGCTTGTGCAGCTCGGGCATCCCGTTCGCTCGCGGACCCTGGAACCGCACGACCACCGCGGCGTCACGGTCTAGCTCACCGGCCTTGAACGCCTCGAGCACCTCGTTCTGGTCGGAGAAGCAGCGCGCGGGCGCTTCGATCAGCCAGCGCTCCTCGTCGACCGCGCTCGTCTTGAACACCGCGCGGCCCAGATTGCCTTGGACGAGCCTCATTCCGCCGTCGGCCCGGAAGGGATCGCCGACCGGCCGAAGCATGTCGATGTCGGCGCTTTCTTCCGCGGGCTTCCACACCAGCTCTTCGCCGTGAAGCTCGGGGTTGCCGACCCACGCGTCCATCGAATCCGCGCCGGCGGTCAAATGGTCGGTGTGGATCAGCCCCGCGCTTGCGAGTGTGTAAGTGACGAACGCCATTCCGCCCGCATA
>JBKPKF010000185.1:0-6368 GCA_046730995.1 Pseudomonadota bacterium | reverse complement strand
TTTTTGGCTCGTTCGGCCCAATCCGCGGCTGAACACGGAACTGACCCGTCGAGGAATCCATATAAACGATGCTCCGCGCGCGTTCGATCGGCTTCGGTTGGGGCCGCGCTCAGCACGGGGAGGTCGCGATAGACCTGGCTGCTGTCGGCGTTCACGATCGCTCCGCCGGTCCGCTCGGCAAGAGCAAGCGCAAGTGCCGACTTGCCGCTTGCTGTCGGTCCCGCGATTAAGGCGAGTGGAGGTTGCGAATTCGAAGTCATGGCAATTGCGACGTTGATAGCAGCGGGACGACTTGATGACAGGCTCGTCGACCGTGCACTCGGGCTGCTGCGCGAGGTCGATCCCAAGGCGAGCTTCCTCCACTGGATCGACGAGGGCGATGCCGCCGATCTCAAGTTCAGCGGGGATCTGAAGGGCGCACGCTGGGCGCTGGATAGCCTTTTCGAGGTCGACTCGGTCGTTCAGCCGGACGAACCCAGGTGGAAACGCTTGCTCGTCGCGGACATGGATTCGACCGTCATCGGGCAAGAATGCCTCGACGAGCTCGCCGATTACGCGGGTCTGAAGGACAAGGTCGCGCGAATCACCGAACGCGCGATGCAGGGCGAAATCGACTTTTCCGGCGCTTTAAGGGAACGTGTGCGGCTGCTCGCGGGGCTTGATCAGCGAGAGTTGAGCCGCTGCCTCGATGAGCGGGTGGAGGTCACAGATGGTGCGGAAACGCTCGTCCAGACGATGCGCGCGGGCGGGGCGAGCTGCCTTCTGGTCTCGGGTGGTTTCCTGTCCTTCGCCAATCCCATCGCGGAGGCGGTTGGCTTCGACAAGGTCAAGGCGAACCGGCTGGTTTTTGCTGGGGGCAAGTTGAGCGGTGAGGTGGGCGATCCAATCGTCGACGCCTTGGCCAAGCGCGAGGCGCTCGTCGAGGCGCGTGACCAGCTCGGGCTGGACAGCAAAGACGTCATCGCCATCGGCGACGGCGCCAATGACAAAATGATGATCGAAGAGGCTGGGCTGGGTATCGCCTTTCGGGCAAAGCCGGCGCTGGCACAGGTCGCGGACGCCGAGCTGAAGCATCATGGACTCGATGCTTTGCTTTGGGTGCAGGGCGTCCGCCGCCGTGACTGGTTTCGCGGCTAGCTATTTCCCTGGCACTGGGAAGCAGGCCTGGCCGAGCGCCCGGCATGCGGCGGCCGCGGCCGCCCTGCTCTCGAATGGGCCGACCTGCAGGCGCGTGACGGCGCCGGCAGGAACATAATAAGCCTGCTTGCCGGCCAACCTGGAAGACAGCTTGCGGAACAGGGCTTCCGCCGAGGCGCGCTGCGAAAAAGCGCCAAGCTGGATCCGCCATGAGCCGGTCGCCGGAGTAGCGATAACGGGAGCCGGCGGCCTGGCCTGCGGCTTTGTCGGTGTCGCGACGGCGGGGGTCGGCCTTGCCGGGATTGGCTTGGGTGGCCCAGGCTTCGCCGTTTTTGTTGCTGGGGCCTTGGGCGCCGTTGCCTTGGACGCGGGTGCCGGGCTGGCCTTTGCCTTGGCCAATGCCAGCGCGACGCCTTTCTTGCGGTCCTCGACCGGCATGAGCTGGTCGAGCTGGCTAAGCGTTTCCTTCGCTGCCTGCAGCCCTTGAGCGGCAGCGCGGCTGACAAGGGCGTAGCCGAGGATCGGATCCTGCGGCGCCCCATCGCCGTTGAACAGGGCGGTGCCATAGACCAGCATCGCTCTCGGTTCGCCCTGGTCCGATGCGGCCTTCAACCAGCGCAATCCCCCGATATGATTGCCGTTCTGGAACAGGAGCAGGCCAAGCGTCGTCTCGGCGTCGATATGCCCCTTGTCCGCAGCGCGCTCGAACCAGCTTTGCGCCGCCGCGAGATTTATGGGGACGCCTCTACCCAGCCTGTAAGCTTGGCCGAGATTGAATTGCGCGTCGGCGTCACCTTTCTCCGCGAGAGGGCGCCAGATCGCCACTGCGGCGGAATAATCCGCCTTCTGCCATGCCTCGATCCCCGCCTTCACGGACTGGGCCGAAACCGGCACTGCCAGCGATGCTATTAAGATCGGCGCAACTAAATACTTGTAACGCATGGATTATCCCACCCTGAAGCAAGTGTAGCGAACTTGTCGCCATCGGCAAATACGGTCGTGCGAATGTTAACCAGATTTTAGAGGCTTGGGTGTCACTCCCACACCTCAACTGACGTCAAATTACGTGAGGGGAAAAGCATGCGGGTTCTGGCTATGGCATCGCAGAAGGGCGGGTCGGGTAAGACAACCCTGTCCGGTCATCTTGCGGTGCAAGCGCAGATGGCGGGCGCCGGTCCCGTCTGCCTCATCGATATCGACCCGCAGGGCAGCCTTGCCGACTGGTGGAACGAGCGGGAGGCCGAAATGCCGGCCTTTGCCCAGACCACCGTCGCGCGCCTTGCCTCCGACCTCGAAGTGTTGCGCCAGCAGGGCTTCCGCCTGGCCGTGATCGATACCCCTCCGGCGATCACCATGGCGATCCAGAGCGTCATCGCGGTCGCCGAGCTCATCGTCATCCCGACGCGCCCGAGCCCGCACGATTTGCGCGCTGTGGGCGCCACGGTCGATCTTTGCGACCGTGCAGGAAAGCCACTGATTTTCGTCGTCAACGCGGCGACGCCCAAGGCCAAGATCACCTACGAGGCAGCCGTCGCGCTTTCGCAGCACGGAACGGTGGCGCCGGTCACGGTCCATCACCGCACCGACTTCGCAGCGTCGATGATCGACGGCCGGACAGTGATGGAGATCGACCCGCAGGGCCGCTCCGCCAATGAGATCGTCGAGCTGTGGGATTATATTTCCGACCGGCTTGAGAAGAATTTCCGCCGCACAGTGTTTGCCGCGCCGGGTCAGTCGGCTGGAGTTCCTGCGGCGAGCCCGCGTCCGGTCGGTGGCTTCGGCCGCCGGGTGGTCGGCCAGTAAGGGGGCGTGTCGGTGACTGCTGAACCCAAGCCTTTTGCTTCCCTGTCTTCCGGGCTCCTTGCGCGTAAGGGCGCGGCTCGCCCCGCGATGAAACCCCAAGGCTTCGGTCAAATGGGCGGATCGGGCGGCGGCAACCTAGAAGATCTCGGCTGGAACGACATGGGATTCGATCCTCCGAAGCCGCACGTGGCTCCCCGGGACGAAGGACATGACGCCTTCGGTGAGGAGCTCGAAGATGAGCAGCGGGCACATCCGACCGGCCTCACTCCGGTTCATTCGCCGGTCCACACCCAACAAACCGAAATCGCCGATCGCCTGGGCGTCGACGAGGCGGAAGAGGAATATGACGAAACGGCCGAGCCTTATGATGCCGAGCCGGCGCCCGTCGCAGTCCTTCCGACAGTCGCTCCAGAGCCGCGCCGGGCTCCAACGCCGCGCCGGGCTCCAACGCCGCGCGCTGCTCCGGGCAGCAAGGCGAAGGCCGCATTCACACTGAGACTCGATCCAGAAAGGCACCTCAAGCTGCGACTCGCATGCGCGGTCAACGGACGATCCGCGCAGCAGCTTGTGACCGACGCGCTTGATCAGCTGCTCGTCGTCATGCCCGAACTGGAAGGGATGGCTGAAAAGGCCAAAAAGAGGGGGTAATCCAATGTCCAAGCCAATCCGCTTCGGCTCCGCAATCTCCATGGTCGCGCTGGCGACGGTGATCGCGGGCTGCGCAGCTCCGCAACACCATGCGAGCAGCGCCACCGGCCAGCCGAGCGGGGAGGTCGGGCTCGCAACCCGGGCCCTCGCGGCGCTCGCCGCCAACGATCCGGCAACGGCCGTGACCTATGCCGAGAAAGCCGTTGAAAATTCGCCGAGTGAAGCCAGCTTCCGCGCATTGCTCGGCAGCGCCTATTTCGCCGCCGGGCGCTTCGCCTCTGCCGAAGCCGCTTACAAGGATTCGCTGTCGATCGATTCGAACCAGCCGCAGATTACGCTGAAGGTTGCGCTCGCCCAGATCGCTCAAGGCAAGAATGCCGAAGCGGTCGCGACGCTTGAGTCGGGCCGCGGAGTAATCGATCCCGCCGACTACGGTCTCGCGCTGGCGCTCGCCGGCCGGCCGTCGGACGCCGTGGCGATGCTTGGGGCTGCCGCCCGCACCGAGGGCGCCGATGCCCGTGTGCGCCAGAATCTTGCTCTTTCCTATGCACTGTCCGGCGACTGGACCAGCGCGCGGACCATCGCTGCTCAGGATGTGCCTGCTGACCAGCTCGATGGCCGCATGCATCAGTGGCTGCAACTCGCCAATCCGGCCAAGCCGGGCGACCAGCTCGCGGCTTTGATTGGAGTTACTCCGGCGGCATCTGATCCGGGCGAACCGACCCGTCTCGCTTTGGTCAAGCCGACTACCCAGCTCGCTCAGGCGGCCCCGGTCCAAACGCCCGTGCCTCAGGTCGCCGAGGCCGCGGTCCCGCCAATCGGACCGATGGAGGCTGCTCCGGGTGACGCGCCCGTAACATCGCTGGAAGCGCCATCCGCTCCGGCATTCGCTGCGGAAGTCACTGCTCCGCCGCCACCGCCTCCTGCCGCCAAGCCGGCCCGAGTCGTTCACGCCAAGCTTCCGAAGCTCGCGGTCCGCCGCGCCGGCAACTCCGGTGCGGTCGTCCAGATCGGCGCTTACGGCAATGCCCAACGGGTTGCAGCCGCGTGGAACACCGCGGCTCGCCGTTACGGTGCGCTTCGCGAATACATCCCGATGAGCGCCAGGTTCGACAGCCCGAAAGGCACGTTCTACCGCCTGTCGGTCAAGGGCTTCGCCAGCGTGGGCGAGGCGAATGCACTGTGCGCTTCGCTCCGGCGAGGCGGCGGGACCTGCTTCGTCCGCAAGTTTGCCGGCGACACCCCGGTCCAGCTCGCTTCGCGCTAAGCCGGGCTGCCGACCAGCAGCTCCAGACAGGCCATTCGAACCGCCACGCCCATCTCGACCTGGAGCGTGATCAGCGACCGTTCCGGATCGTCGGCGACCGAGCTTGCGATCTCCACGTCCCGGTTCATGGGTCCCGGATGCATGACTGCGACCCTGGGGGATGCGGCAGCGAGCCGCTTAGGCGTTAGGCCGTAGCGTTCGAGATATTCGCCGGGCGCGTCATTTAGATCCTCCTCGAGCCGTTCGCGCTGGATCCTCAGCATCATCACTACGTCCGCCCCCGCGATTGCCTCGTCGACGGACATTCCCGGCCTCCCCTCGGGCAGGAATTCGGGCGGACCGGCGAGCCGCACCTCGGCGCCGAGCCGCGGCAGCAGCTTGGCGTTCGACCGCGCGACGCGGCTGTGACGGATGTCGCCGCAGATCGCCACCTTCAGACCTTCGATGCGCCCGAAGCGTTGCCTGATCGTCGCGGCGTCGAGCACGGCTTGGGTTGGGTGCTCGTTGGTGCCGTCTCCCGCGTTGATTACCGGACAATCCATGATCGCCGCGACCGCCGCCGGTGCGCCATTTTCCCTGTGACGAATGACGAGCGCATCGGGGCGCATGGCATTGAGGGTGCGGGCCGTATCTTCGAACGTCTCGCCCTTCTTGATCGAGGAATGCTCAACCGGGAGGAACACGGGCGCTGCTCCCAGCCGGTGAGCGGCGGTCGCGAAGGACATCGCCGTGCGTGTCGAGGTTTCATAGAACAGGTTGAAAACGACCTTTCCGGCGAGCTCGCCGCTGGATTGGCAAGCTCGGTTTGCGGCCAAGAACAGGTCCGCCCGGTCCAGGATTGTCGCGATCTGGTCGTCGCTCAGCGAATCGATGGAAAGCAGGTCCACGAGTGCGTCGCTTATTGCGGCCCCGGCAGATTGACCAGCGCGTCGATGGCGCCCTGGAGAATGTGGGCCGCGGCGAGCGCGTCCATTTTCTCGGCGCGCCGGGCGCGGCTGACGTCGGCCTCGATCATCGCCCGTTCGACCGCCTGGGTCGACCAGCGTTCGTCCCACAGCAGGATCGGAAGATCGAGCGGAGCCAGGTTGCGAGCGAACGCTCGGACCGACTGGGTGCGCGGGGAATCACTGCCATCCATGTTGAGCGGAAGGCCGACCACGATTGCCGCTGCATGCTCGCGATCGAGGATCTTGCCGAGCGCCGCGAGGTCCAGCGTGAACTTCGTTCGCCGGATTGTTTCCAGCGGGCCGGCGAAGTGCCAGCCGGAATCGCAGATCGCGACGCCGATCGTCCTGGTGCCGACATCGAGGCCCGCGAGCTTGCCCTGAGGCACGGCCGCCGCAAACTCGGCCGTATCGTTCGTGATCAGCGGTGCCATGCGGAGACCCTGTTCCTGGCGTCGACGCGAATCGATCCCCAGAACAATGCGTAATCGTAGATGTGGAAGTTGTTCCCCGGCAGCGGCGGGGGCGTAAATGACGGAATGTCGCCGTCGATCACCAGCACCCCGCCC
>JBKPKF010000184.1:0-4401 GCA_046730995.1 Pseudomonadota bacterium | reverse complement strand
CCGCCCGACGCAAGGATCGCTGAAAATCTCCCGGCGATTACGCGCTGTTTCTCGAGCTACCGGCTCGAGGAGGTTCTTGCGGCGCTCAAGGCCGACGAGAGCGACTGGGCCGCGACCGAGCTGGCAACGCTCGGGACGAAGAGTCCGCTGTCGTGCAAGGTCTCGCTTCGGCTGATGGAGGAAGGCGCAAGGCGCGCGACCTTTGAGGACGAGATGCGCGCGGAATATGCGCTGGCCGGCCGGGTGGTTCGAACCCACGACTTCCACGAGGGTGTGCGCGCGCTCCTGATCGACAAGGACAACCAGCCTCAGTGGGACCCGGCGACGCCGGAGGGGGTCGACGACGAAATGCTCGACGTCCTCTTCGCGCCGCTTCACGGGCATGAGGCGTGGACGCCGTTTCCGGAGACCCAACAATGAAGACCTACACCACGATCCTGGTCGAACAGCGCGGCGCGGTGACTCTCGTCACCTTGAACCGGCCGCAGGCGCTGAATGCACTCAACCGTGACGTTCTGAAGGAGCTGATCGATGCGTTCGCCCACTATGATTCCGACGATAGCCAGCGCTGCCTGGTGCTGACCGGTTCGGAGAAAGCGTTCGCCGCGGGCGCTGACATCAAAGAGATGCAGGGCCAGGGCTTCGCCGACATGTACTCGGCCAACTTCTTCGCCGGCTGGGAACAGGTCACCGCGACGCGCAAGCCGTGGATTGCCGCGGTCTCCGGCTATGCACTCGGCGGGGGCTGCGAGGTGGCGATGATGGCCGATATCATCATTGCCGCCGACAGTGCGAAATTCGGGCAGCCCGAAATCAAGCTCGGAGTGACTCCCGGCATGGGCGGATCGCAGCGCATGGCGCTTGCCGTTGGCAAGGCCAAGGCGATGGACATGTGCCTGACCGGGCGGATGATGGACGCCGAAGAGGCGGAACGCTCGGGCCTGGTTGCGAAGGTCGTCCCCGCCAACGAGCTGCAGACCGAAGCGCTCAAGGTTGCGGAAAGTATCGCCGCCATGCCGCCGCTTGCCGCAATCGCCGTCAAGGAGATGATTAATGCGGCGTTCGAAATGCCGCTGGCACAAGGGATCCGGTTCGAACGCCGCTTATTCCACGGCCTGTTCGGAACCGAGGATCAGAAGGAAGGCATGACGGCCTTCGTCGAGAAGCGGCCGGGCAACTGGAAGGGACGCTGAAGATGGCGCGGATCGCATTCATCGGCCTCGGCCACATGGGCGGCGGGATGGCGCCCAACCTCGCCAAGGCGGGACATGAGGTGGCAGCGTTCGATCTCAGCGCGGAAGCGCTCGCCCATGCGGTCGCGGGCGGTTGCATCGCTGCCGGCTCGACCGATGAGGCGGTTAAGGATGCCGAGGCGGTCATCACCATGCTTCCAGCTGCGCAGCATGTGCTCGAAGTCCATCGCAACCATGTGCTCGGCAAGGCGCCAGGAAGCGCCCTCCTGATCGATTGTTCGACCATCGACGTCGCCAGCGCACGGGCAATCGAGGAGGAGGCTGCGAGCCGGGGATACGCCATGGTCGATGCTCCGGTTTCGGGCGGGATTGCAGCGGCGGCCGGCGGCACGCTCACCTTCATGGTCGGCGGGACCGACGCGGCATTCGAGCGGGCGAAGCCGTTCCTGGAACCGATGGCCAAGGCCGTCATCCACGCCGGCGGACCGGGCGCGGGCCAGGCGGCGAAGATCTGCAACAACATGATCCTCGGCGCGACGATGGCCGCAACCTGCGAGGGCTTCGCGATGGCGAAGAAGCTGGGATTGGACCTCCAAACCTTCTTCGACATCTCGTCCAAGGCATCGGGCCAAAGCTGGTCGATGACGAGCTATTGCCCCGTTCCGGGCGTCGGCCCGGAAACGCCCGCCGACCACGACTATGAAGGCGGATTCGCGGCCGCGCTGATGCTGAAGGACCTGAAGCTCGCGATGGACGCCGCGCAGTCCGCCGGAGCGTACACGCCGATGGGCGCTGAAGCTGAAGAGCTTTTCCAGCGCTTCGTCGACCGAGGCGGAGGCGGGAAGGATTTCTCAGGCATCATCAACATGATCGACGACAGCTGGAAAGTCCCGGAGGAGCAGAGTGAAGATGCGTAAGTCCCTGGTTGCCGCCGCCGCTGCATTGTCCGTGACAGTTGCGGGCGTAGCGTTTGCCGCCCTTCCGAAGAACAAGGCCCTGGCCATCATGCACGACCGCCATGAGGGCATGGAAAAGATCGGCGACACGAACAAGCTCTTGCGCCGCGAATTGACCTCTAGCGCTCCGTTCATGCCGGCCGTAAAGTCGGGGGCGGCGACCATCGCGGGGCTGTCGAAGCGTGCTTCGGGCTGGTTTCCGGCTGGCACCGGTCCCGAGCGTGGCAAGACGGGCGCGAAGCCGGAGATCTGGAAAGATCCGCGCGACTTTTCCGCGAAACTGGCGGCCTTCCAGAAGGCGGCGCAAGCATTCAACGCGGCCGCCGCCGGCGGCGACGTGGGTGCGATCAAGGCGCGCTATTCGGACCTCAACGGAGCCTGCAAGGCCTGCCACGACAAATATCGGATGGAGATGCACCACTGATCGGCAAGCAACCGGTCTGGGACCTGCCGGTCCGGCTGGTTCACTGGTTGCTCGCGGGTCTGATCACCTTCAGCTGGTGGTCGGTCCACCACAACCATACCGACTGGCATATCTGGTCGGGGATCTCGATCCTGACGCTTCTGATCTTCCGGCTGCTGTGGGGCTTCGTCGGAAGCTCGACCTCACGGTGGGCCAACTTCGTTCGCGGGCCGAGAACGGTGATCGACTATCTCCGCGGCCGCTGGACCGGCATCGGCCACACGCCACTGGGCGCGCTCAGTGTCGTTGCGTTGTTCCTCGCCGTTTCGGTCCAGGTCGGTTTGGGGCTGATCTCGCAGGACGAAGACGGGATTTACGCTGGCCCGCTATCCACGCTCGTCAGCTCCGACACGTCTGACAAGGCTCGCGCCATTCACGAGCTCTGGTTTGAAACCGTCATCGTCGGCTTGATCGCGCTGCACATCGCAGCGATCATTTTCTATCGGCTTCGGGGCAAAGGGCTGACGAAGCCAATGATCACCGGCAAGGCCGCCGTCGATTCCCGGGCGGCGCCGATGCAGCCGGGCAAATGGTGGGCAGCAGTCATCTGTCTTGGCGTAGCCCTTGGCATCGCTCGTTGGGTCGTCGCCGGCGCTCCTCCCTTCGGACCTTGATTGGCGCGTCCTCGCGGCCCACATCGCAACCATGCAGATCCGCACCGAGCAGACGCCCAATCCGGCCACGCGCAAGTTCCTTCCCGGCGAGACCGTCATCGAAGCCGGAACGCGCGACTTCCCCGACGCGGAAGGCGCCGAAGCGTCGCCGTTGGCCTCGGCCCTTTTTGCGAGCGGCCTCGTCGAAGGCGTGTTTTTCGGCCGCGACTTCATTTCGGTGACCGCGGCGCCGGGAACATCATGGACGGACCTCGAACCGGTCGTCGTTGAGACCCTCCTCGACCATTTCGTCAGCGGAGCGCCGTTGTTCGCCGGGGGAACGGCCGCCGCAATCCAGGTCGCGAGCGATTTCGACTTCGAAGAGGACCCAGCCGACGCTGAGATCATCGACCAGATCAAGGAGCTGATTGAAACTCGAGTCCGTCCGGCGGTCGCCCAGGACGGCGGCGACATCGTCTATAAGGGCTATCGCGACGGCCACCTGTTCCTGTCGCTTCACGGTGCCTGCTCCGGCTGTCCGTCGTCAACGATTACCTTGAAACGCGGGATCGAGAGCCTGATCCGCCACTATGTGCCCGAGGTCGAGACAGTCGAAGCAATTTGATCAAGGACTTGCGGCTTTGCGCCGCTTGTGACCACTATTGTGTCATGATCCTCGCGTTCGACACGTCGAGTGCCGCCTGTACCGCCGCCTTGTTCGACGGGTCGGGAAAATGCATCGCGCGCAAGGACGAACGGATCGACCGGGGTCATGCCGAGCGGCTGGTTCCGATGCTCGATGAGCTCCTCGATGGCAGATGTGCCGAACAGATTCTCGTCGGCGTCGGCCCGGGCAGTTTCACCGGCATCCGAGTCGGAATGGCGGCCGCCCATGGGCTCGCGATCGGCTGGCAGGCGGAACTTATCGGCATGTGCTCATTGGCTTTGCTGGCGTCCGGCGCTGGGGCAGGCGGCAAGGTAGCGGCGGCGGTGACCGGAGGTCATGGCGAGCTATTCGTCCAGCAATTCGACGGCTCGACCGGTGAGCCGGCAGGTGAGCTGATGAACCTGCCACCGGCGGCCGCGGCGGCTTCAACGTCCGCCGAATTGGTGGTCGGGTCCGCCGCTCAAATCCTGGTCGACGCCCGCGGATGGGGTGAAGCAGTAGACGCGCTCCCGTCGGCGGCTGACGCGCT